>JAEZCN010000252.1 GCA_023433515.1 Pseudomonadota bacterium | reverse complement strand
AGATCCAGGGCTTCGGCGAATACGGTTTCCCGGAATCGCACGCGGCGAGTTTCGCGCTGCTCGTGTACAGCTCCGCGTGGCTGAAGCGTCACGAACCCGCGGCGTTCACCTGCGCGCTCATCAACAGTCAGCCCATGGGTTTCTACGCGCCGGCACAGCTCGTGCGCGACGCGCGCGCTCACGGAGTTGAAGTGCGCCCCATCTGCGCCTGCAACAGTGATTGGGATTGCGCCCTGGAAAGACGCGCGGACGACGAACCGGC
The DNA here is from genome assembly GCA_023433515.1 of Pseudomonadota bacterium. Lineage (GTDB taxonomy): Bacteria > Pseudomonadota > Gammaproteobacteria > Steroidobacterales > Steroidobacteraceae > CADEED01. The sequence continues at coordinate 11,181 of JAEZCN010000252.1, read as the reverse complement.
ACTGCGCCTCGGCCTGCGCATGGTGAAGGGCCTGGGCGAGGAGGCGGCGCAACGCACCATGGCGGCGCGCGCGCAGGCGCCGTTCGCGAGCGTGCAGGATCTCACGCTGCGCGCCGGACTCGGGCGTCGCGAACTCGAGGCGCTCGCCGACGCGGGCGCGTTGCGTGCACTCTCCGGCAACCGGCACCTCACGTTCTGGCAGGTGGCCGGCAGCGAACAGGAACTGCCGCTTGCGCCGGTGCCGCGCACGCCCGAGGCCACGCCGCTGCTCGCGCCGCCGACCGAGGGACAGAACATCGCGGCGGACTATCGATCGCACGGACTCACGCTCGGCCGCCATCCGCTCGCGCTGCTGCGCGAGCAGCTCGATCAGTCGAGCATCGTCACGTCGCGTTCGCTCGAGGAGATGCCGGACGGGCGCATCGTGCGGGTCGCGGGCATCGTGACGGCGCGCCAGCGTCCGCAGAGCGCGGGCGGCGTCATGTTCATCACCCTCGAGGATGAAACCGGCTACGTGAACCTGATCGTCTGGGAGCGCGTGTGGTCGAGCGCACGCCGCACCGCGAACGGCTCACGCCTGCTCGAGGTGCACGGCAAGCTGCAGAAGGAAGCCGGCATCACGCACGTCGTGGCGCGCAAACTCGTGGACAGAACGCGGATGCTGGGTTCCCTGGTAACCCACTCGCGCGATTTCCGCTGAAGGCGCTGACTGTCCCCTTTTTCTGGTCCCCATCTTCACGTCCGCATCCTGCGGACCGCGGTCGAGTCGTCATCGATGTCGTAGTCATCGAAGTCGCTCGTGAGCTCAGCGGTGTGTTTTTCCTCGATGCGCCGCTCGAGCCTTCGCCAGGCCGGATCACCCACCTTCTGGCCACGCTTCTTCGCGGCGTCCAGGTCCTTCGCAAGGCGATCGAAATCGACCTCGCTCGTTGCCTCGAACGCGGTCTCTTCTTCGTCTTCGTCGAACTCTTCTGACTCGGGCTTCTCGTTCATCGCCGTAAACGCAGGCCTAAGATGGGCGCGTTATAAATCGACGGAAGTCGCCACGCAATGGGGCCAATCGACGAATTGTCAGCGAATAAGATTATTCATTTCGAAGATCGGCATGAGCATTGCAAAAACGATGCCCATGACGAAGAGGCCCATCACAACTATGAGAAGCGGCCCGAGCAATCCGACCAGCGCGCCCATCATGGAATCGAGTTCACGCTCCTGGTTGGTCGCCGCGCGTTCGAGCATCGTGTCGAGCTCGCCGCTCGATTCGCCCGAGGAGATCAGGTGCACCGTCATGGGCGGAAACAACTTGCTGGAGGCGAGCGAGCGGCCGATCGGCGCGCCTTCGCGCACGCGGGCCGCGGCCGCGACCACCGCGTCGCGCATGGGTAGATTGGTCACGACCTCTCCGGCGATGCGCATGGCTTCGAGCACCGGAACGGCGCTCGCGGTCAGGATGCTGAAGGTGCGCGTGAATCGCGCGGTGTTGAACCCGCGCACGAGCCGCCCGGCCAGCGGCAGCCTCAGCTGGAAGCGATGGAAGCGCCGGCGATTGTCCGGATTCTTGAGCCAGTAGATCAATCCTACGATGGCGAGCACGATCGCGATGGCGAGATAAATCCCCCAGACGCGCAGGAAATCGCTGACGACGATCAGCACCTGGGTGGCGAACGGCAACTTGCCCTTGCTGGACTCGAACACCTCGATGACCTTCGGCACGACGTAGACCATCATGCCGATGACGATGCCGAGACAGATGAACGACAACACGATCGGGTACAGCAACGCACCGAGGACTTTCTGGCGCGTGACCTCGCGGTTCTCGGTGTAGTCCGCGAGCCGCTCGAGCACGCCGTCCAGCCGGCCGGAGCTTTCGCCGGCGGACACGGTCGAGCGATAGATCTCCGGAAATACCCTCGGGAATTCGCCGAGACCGTCGGCGAGCGTGTGGCCTTCCATCACCTTCGCGCGCACGCCGAGCATGATGCTCTGCACGCGCGGCTTCTCCGACTGCTGCGACACCGCGAGCAGCGCTTCCTCGAGCGGCAGGCCGGCCTTCACGAGGGTGGCGAGCTGGCGGGTCAGCAGGGAAAGATCGGACGCGGAGACTCCGCGCCGCAGCGAAAACGACCGCTGGCGCTTCGCCTCGCCGTGTTTGACCTCCGCGACCGTGACCGGCAGGAGCTGGCGCTCGCGCAGGATCTGCCGCACGTGCTTGATGGTGTCGCCCTCGACGACTCCGTTCTGTTCGCGGCCGGCGCTGTCGAGCGCGGTGTATTCGAAGGCACCCATGGTGAACGAGGTGTCAGTCCTCGCGAGTAACGCGCAGGACTTCTTCGATGGTCGTTTCGCCCCTCAGGACCTTGTCGAGGCCGTCGTCACGGATCGACGGCGTAAGGGTGCGGGCATACCGCTCGAGTTCGTGCTCGGCCGAGCCGTCGTGAATCATCGTGCGCATCTGGTCGTCGACGATCACCAGTTCGTAAATGCCCGTGCGCCCGCGGAATCCTCCCGGCCCGTCGCTCGGCCGGTACAGTGTGGGCGAGGGATCCTCGGGCTTGAGGCCCAGCAGGCGCCGTTCGTATTCGCCCGCCTTGAACGGCTGCTTGGTGTCGGGGTTGAGCGTGCGCACGAGGCGCTGCGCGATCACGCCGATCAGCGACGAGGAGAGCAGGAAAGGCTCGATGCCCATGTCGCGCAGGCGCGTGACGGCGCCGACCGCGGTGTTCGTGTGCAGGGTCGAGAGCACGAGGTGACCGGTGAGCGAGGCCTGCACCGCGATCTGCGCGGTCTCGAGGTCGCGGATTTCGCCGACCATCACCACGTCCGGATCCTGGCGCAGGATCGCGCGCAGGCCGCGCGCGAAGGTCATCTCGACCTTGGTGTTCACCTGGGTCTGGCCGATGCCGTCGATGTAATACTCGATCGGATCCTCGACCGTCATGATGTTCTGCGTGTTGTCGTTCAGGTGCTCGAGGCCCGCGTACAACGTGGTCGTCTTGCCCGAGCCGGTGGGTCCGGTCACGAGGATGATCCCGTGCGGCTTGCGGAACAGGTCGCCGATCAGCTGCTCGGTCTGCGGATCCATGCCGAGCGCGGACAGCTCCAGTCGTCCCGCCTGCTTGTCGAGGATACGCAGCACCACGCGTTCGCCGTGGCCCGACGGAATGGTGGAGACGCGCACGTCCACCGACCGTCCCGCGATCCTGAGGCTGATGCGGCCGTCCTGCGGCAGGCGCTTCTCGGCGATGTCGAGTTTCGACATGACCTTGATGCGGGACACCACCAGCGGCGCCACCGCCCGTTTGCTCTGCAGGACTTCGCGCAGGACGCCGTCCACGCGGAAACGGATCACGAGGCGGTTCTCGAACGGCTCGATGTGGATGTCCGAGGCGTTTTCCTTGACCGCCTGCGTGAGCACCGCGTTGATCAGGCGGATGATCGGCGCGTCGTCCTCGCTCTCGAGCAGGTCGGCCTGTTCGGGCAGTTCCTGCGCGAGGTGCGCGAGGTCGGTGGATTCCTCGACGCCGGAGGCGGCCTCCATCGCGTCGCTGCCGGCCTCGTAGGCGCGCTGCAGCAGCGAATCGAACTTTTCGACCTCGACCTTCTCGAGCTTGATCGGTATGCCCATGTAGCGGCGCACTTCCGCGATCGCGCGCGGCGCGGCGCCGGGACGAAACACGCATTCGGCGATGCCATCATGCACGCGCTGCACGAGAATCCCGTTGCGCTTGGCGAACGCGAAGCCGACGCGCGCTGGACGGGTGACTTCCGGCGCTGCCTCGTTCATGGCTGCGGTTGAGGTTGCGATTGTGGTTCCGGTTGCGGCAACGGCGCGGTCGGTCCGGATTCGGACGGCGGCGCGGGCGCATCGGAAACCGGCGCCTGGTCCGGCGCGAGCGGCGGCGGAATCGGCGGCAGGCGCGGTTCCTTGCTGAACGGGATCAGCGGCAGGACCTCGGTCCTCGGCCGGCCCGCGCGGATCTGTTCGTTGCGGATGTAGTTGTATTTCGCGTCGGTCGCGATGGCCGTCGCGAGACCGTCGCGCAGGATCTTCGGACGGATAAAGACCATGAGGTTGGTCTTCTCGGTGTCCCGCTTGCGCGTCTTGAACAGCGCGCCCAGGACTGGAATGCGGCCGAGGTAGGGCACGCGCGACTCGCTGCGCACGTCGCCGTCGCGGATCAGTCCGCCCAGCACGACGATGCCGCCGTCCTCGATGAGCACGTTGGTGTTGATCGTGCGCTTGAGCGTGATGGCGCTGCCGACGTCGCCCGTGGTGCCGGCGAGATCGGAGCTTTCGATCTCGATCTTGAGCTGCACCAGCGCGCCGCCCTCGTTGACCTGCGGCGTGATCTTGAGAATCGTGCCGACTTCCTGGCGCTGCACGGTCGTGAATGGATTCACTTCGCCCGCGGTGCTGCCGGTGGTGTTCGTGTACTGGCCGGTGATGAACGGGACTTCCTGGGCGACCTTGAGCTCGGCCTCCTGGTTGTCCATCGTGACCGTCGACGGGGTCGCGATGATGTTGGTGTTCGCGTCGCCCTGGATGGCGCGAATCATCGCGGCGAAGTTCACGCCGGTGGCCGCGATCCGGCCGATGCCGAACGTCGTGCCGGTGGCGAGCGCGGGCGGAGCGGAGGCGGGATTGTCGATCGCCTGCGCGAGCTGCGCGAGGTTCACGCCGCCGACCGGCGACATGAACGTGCCGACGGGAATATTGCTGCTGTCCTCGGACCACACCGCCCAGTTCACGCCGAGCTCGGCGTTCTTCTTGACCTGCACGTCGACGATGATGGCTTCGACCAGCACCTGCGCGCGGCGGATGTCGAGCTTGTCGACGATGGCCCGAAGCGAGCGCATCACCTTCGCGGGCGCGGTGATCACGAGAGAGTTGGTCTCGGGTTCGGCCCATATCGTGGTCGTGCGGTCCGCGCTCGCCGCCACCGACGAGGTCTGGCCGCCGGCCGCGGGCGCGCCGGTGGTGAGGGCGACGGTCGCGCTGATCTGCTCCTTGAGCTTGGCCGCGATCTTCTCCGCGTCCGCGAACTGCAGGTAAATGACCTGGGTATCGCCGCCGCTCTGGAGCGGGGTGTCCAGGTGCGCGACCAGGGTCTTGATGCGCAGACGCAGCGACTTGTCGCCGCCGATGAGGACGCTGTTCGAACGGTCGTCCGCGATCACGCGCGACGGTCCTGCGCCGCCGCCTTCGGGTCCGCCGCCCTGTTGCGAGAAGAAGGTATTCACGACGCGTACGACCTCGGCCGCCGTGGCGTGCTGCAGATTGATGATGTCGACGTCGCTGTCGCCCGCCTGGTCGATGCGCCCGATGATCCGCATCATGCGGTTCACGTTGCTGGCGCGGTCCGAGATGATGAGGATGTTGCTGGTCGGATAGGCGGCGAGGTGCGCCGACTGCGGCATCAGCGGACGCAGCACGGGCACGATCTGCGCGGCGTTCACATTCTTGACCGCGATGACCTGCGTGACCAGTTCCTCCGAGTCCGCGCGGACGCGGTCGGGCAAATCCTGGTTGACGAGCTGGCGCGCGTTCGCGTCCGGAACGATCCGGATGATGTCGCCGGATTCCACGGCCACGAACTGGTGGACCTGCAGCAGGGCGAGGAAGGCTTCGTAGAAGGCGCCCGGGGTCATGGGCGTCTGCGACAGCATCGTCACCTGCGCGCGCACGCGCGGGTCCGGAATGATGGTCTTCCCGGTCACCTGCGCCACGGCGTCGATGACCTGGCCGATCTCGACTTCGCGGAAGTTAGGCGTTATGCGCTGGCCGTTGAGCTGCTGCGCACTGACGATGGTCGACGCGCTGAGCGCGACCAGCAGGACGAACAGGCTGAAGCGGACGGATCGGATCGTCGGGCCGAGCACCTGGATGCCCTGGCGCGGGTTGTTTGTCTGGTACTGCATGGACCTTGTTATTCGTTCCCGGGTGGCGCTTCCGCCGGTGGCTGATCAGCTGGAATCATGCCATCCCCGCCGGAGCCCAGCTGCTCGGCTTCCGACGCCACCTGTGCAATGTTGAGCACCAGTTCCTGCTGTCGTCCATTGCGGGTGACCGTTACCCGGGCGTCGGTCGAGGAGTTCAGGGTGTTGAAGATCTCCTGGGCGCGGTCCCGGTCGTCGAGCGGGGTCCCGTTGATGGCGGTCACCAGGTCGCCGGCCCTCAGGCCCAGCCGCGCGAAGGCCTGGCGATTGGCGCCAGGATAGAGGCGGAATCCACGCATCTTGCCGCCCGCGAATACGGGCTGGGGCCGCAGTACCTGGCCGAGCAGGCCCGGATCCTCGTTGACCAGGCGGCGCATGCGTTCCAGCGCCTGGTCGTTGCCGGCCGCCGCCGGCATCGGTGGCGGAGGGGCACCGGCCATGGATGTGGATCGGCGCGGCAGGAAAACCGATTCGAGCACGCCGCCCCGATCGATGACCGCGCGGTCGTTGTAAACAGAATGCAACTGCGCGCCACCGGGTACTTGCTTGCCGACGGTGACCACCTTCGCCGAGGCCGCGTTCTCACCGATGATCGCCATGCCGATCTTGGGGTCTTCGGTCGCGAGCACGCCGGCCAGCACCAGCGGCATGCTCGAGGGCGGAGCGTTCGCGCCGTCGCCACCCGTTCCCTGCACGGCCGCTTCGCCGAACAGATGTGCATTCATCAACGCGCCGATGTCGAGGGGTGGAGCGACCGGCGCCGACACGACAGGTGGAGGCGCAGTCTGACGGCTGCGACCGCTCATGCCGACCACAATGAACGCGAGTTGAGCCGCAAGCGCGAGAGCGAGGATGAAGGTCACGATTTGCGGAGCGCGCGCAATCACCCTGGAGCGCCAGTCGCCTCCAGCACTTGCGCCCGAGCTCCAGATGTTCGCAGCCATTTCCATGATGATACGTTTCGTCCCTTCGCGCCCTCAAGCGCTTGTTTTGTCTTGGCAAAGCGACGGTTCCAACCGTCCACTTGTCATGCCTGATGACGCCCCCTATAAAGGGGCTCAATGCCCAGCTCTGAAACTGAACGCCCCGATCACGGGGGCGCGGGCCTCGCCGTCGAAGAAGCCGAGCCCAAGACCAAGCAGCCACCGTTATATCAGGTGGTGCTGCTCAACGACGATTACACCCCCATGGAGTTCGTCGTCGACGTTCTGGAGAAATTCTTCCGCATGGACCGCATCACGGCGACGCGCGTCATGCTCGAGGTACATACGCAAGGCAAGGGTATTTGTGGTGTGTTCACATTCGAAATAGCCGAAACGAAAGTGGCCCTCGTCACCTCGTACGCGCGCGATCATCACCATCCGCTGATGTGCACGCTCGAGGAGGCATAGGGCCGTGATGTAACGGCCGAGAGGTTGAAAAGGTGTTATCGCAAGAGCTCGAATTCTGTCTGAACGACGCCTTCGCTAAGGCGCGTGAAGCTCGTCATGAGTTCCTCACCGTCGAGCACCTGCTGATCGCCATCCTCGACACCCCGAAGGTGCGCGAAATCCTGCGGGCCTGCGGCGCGGACATAAACCGCCTCAAGGACGCGCTCAACGATCATCTCGACCGGACCACGCCGCGGCTGCCGTCGGACGAAGACCGCGAGGTCCAGCCGACGCTCGGATTCCAGCGGGTGCTGCAGCGCGCGGTATTCCACGTGCAGTCCTCGGGCAAGAAGGAAGTCGGCGTCGCGAACGTGCTCATCGCCATTTTCAGCGAGAAGCAGAGTCACGCCGTGCACCTGCTGAACCGCGCCGACGTCACGCGTCTCGACGTCGTCAATTTCGTTTCGCACGGGCTGTCCAAGATCGCCGAGGACAAGGCGGGCAAGGAAGAGACCGCGACCGAGGCCGAACGCGAGCCCGAGGGCGGCAGCGCGCTCGACAAGTACACGACGAACCTCAACCAGCTCGCGCAGGACGGCAAGATCGACCCGCTGATCGGCCGCCAGCTCGAGGTCGAACGGACCATCGAGATCCTGTGCCGCCGCCGCAAGAACAATCCGCTGTACGTCGGCGAGGCGGGCGTGGGCAAGACGGCCATAGCCGAGGGCCTCGCGCGCATGATCGTCGAGGGCAAGGTTCCCGACGTCCTGTCGGACTGCACTATCTACTCGCTCGACATGGGCTCGCTGATCGCGGGCACGAAGTATCGCGGCGATTTCGAGAAGCGACTCAAGAGCGTGATCGCCGAGCTCAAGAAGCAGCCGGGCGCGATCCTGTTCATCGACGAGATCCACACCGTGATCGGCGCGGGCGCGGCCTCGGGCGGCGTCATGGACGCTTCGAACCTGATCAAGCCCGTGCTCACCAACGGCGAGCTGCGCTGCATCGGCTCGACGACCTACCAGGAATATCGCGGCATCTTCGAGAAGGATCACGCGCTCGCGCGGCGTTTCCAGAAGATAGACGTGGTCGAGCCGACCGTGAACGAAACCGTCGACATCCTCATGGGGCTCAAGCCGCGCTTCGAGCAGCACCACGGCGTCACGTACACCAACGACGCGATCCGCGCCGCCGCGGAGCTCGCGGCGCGCCACATCAACGAACGGCACATGCCCGACAAGGCCATCGACGTGGTCGACGAGGCGGGCGCACGCCTGCGGCTGAAGCCGGCCAACGAGCGCGAGGCCGCGGTCGAAGTCAGGCACATCGAAGACGTGGTCGCGCGCATGGCGCGTATTCCCGCCAAGAGCGTGTCGCAGTCGGACAAGGAAGTGCTGCGCAATCTCGAGCGCAATCTCAAGCTCGTGATCTACGGCCAGGACAGGGCGATCGAGTCGCTCGCGGCCGCCATCAAGATGGCGCGTTCGGGCCTCGGCGATCAGCGCAAGCCGGTGGGCAGTTTCCTGTTCGCGGGTCCGACCGGAGTCGGCAAGACCGAGGTGACGCGCCAGCTCGCGATCGCGATGGGCATCGAATTCATCCGCTTCGACATGTCGGAGTACATGGAGCGGCACACGGTCTCGCGCCTGATCGGCGCGCCGCCCGGATACGTGGGGTTCGACCAGGGCGGATTGCTCACCGAGGCGATCGCCAAGCATCCGCATTGCGTGCTGCTGCTCGACGAGGTCGAGAAGGCGCACCCGGACGTGTTCAACCTGCTGCTGCAGGTCATGGACCACGGCACTCTCACGGACAACAACGGCCGCAAGGCGGATTTCCGGCACGTCATCATCGTCATGACGACGAATGCCGGGGCGTTCGAGATGAACCGTGCATCGATCGGCTTCGTCCAGTCGGACAACACGACCGACGGCACCGAGGCGATCAAGCGCCTGTTCTCGCCGGAGTTCCGCAACCGCATCGACGCGATCATCCAGTTCGCGCCGCTCGACATGCCGGTGATCGAACGGGTCGTCGACAAACTACTCGTCGAGATCGAGGCGCAGCTCGAGAAGAAGGGCGTCAGCATCGTGCTCGACGACGCGGCGCGGCGCTGGCTCGCGGAGAAAGGCTACGATCCGAAGATGGGCGCGCGTCCGATGGCGCGGCTCATGCAGGAGCAGATCAAGCGGCCGCTCGCGGAAGAATTGCTGTTCGGCAAACTCGTCGCGGGTGGAACGGTCAAGATCGGCGTCGGCGCGGACGGCAAGGGGCTCACGCTCGAGACTTTCCCGAACGAAGTGCCGGCGCTGCCCGCGCTGCATTAGTCCGGCCCCTCACTCGGCGGGTTTGCCCCGGCGCCAGAAGCGGCCGCTCAGCCAGCCGACCGCGAACATCACGCTGAGACTCAGCCACAACGGCATCTCTATGCCGACGTGGAACACGTCGATCGTGATGCGGTCGCGATTCTGGAAGATGAACGCCGCCGCGAGGATCACGAGCGCGATCGCCAGCCAGTTCGCCGCCGTGAGCTGCGAGAGCGAGAAGCCATGCTTTTCCGATTGAGTGGTCATTGCAGGTTGCCCGGCAGCCGCGGAAGCGGGAAGCGTCCGTTTGGGAGGCCGCCCACCGCTATCGGACCTTGGTCCCCAGCGGTGGGCATTCCGACCGGACTCGAACTAGTCAGAGCGGGCTGACGGGGACGCAGATGTCGCAGGTGAAGCGACCAGTCGTCGGGTCGAACTTCCCGTCCACGGGGTAGTACTCGAAGAACGGGCGCGAATCGAGCTGGAGGCCGCTGTGCGGCAACCAGTCGCGCAGCAGCAGGTCCCAGGCTTGCCCGATTTCCGCGCTGGTGCCTTCGAAGGCGAGCGCCGCGTAGCGGCCGCCGGGGATCAGCTTGTGTTGCGGCTTGCCGCTGAGGACTTCGCCCTCGGGGCTCGCGACACAGGCGTCGTATCGCAGCTGCCCGGTTTTCGTCACGCTCGCGTCATCGAGACTGATGCCGAAGCGCTCGCGCCCGAACAGGTTGTTGGTCCCCATCCATGGCGCGACGGTCTGCATCCAGAACCTTCCGATGGCCGGCCCGTATTCGCCCGTATGCCGGAGGTAGGCCACGTGTACGGGTTCACGATCGACGAGTTTCACGTTCATGCGTTTCTCCTGTCTGGAGCTCGCATGTTCGCGTCCCGGCCGATCGATCGCCTGACCGCGCTTGCCCGGGCCCGTGCCGCGCTTGCGCTTCGCCTGATCGTCCTTGCTCTTGCGGTAGTGAGTGGGGGCCTCGCCGAATCGCGCGCGGAACGCGCGCGTGAACGCTTCCGCGGATCCGAACCCTACGCCCAGCGCGATCTGCAGCACGGGCACCGCGGGCTGGGCACGCAGGCGCACCGCGGCGATTTCCAAGCGGCGGCGACGGACGTAGTCACCGAGCGCCTCGCCGGTCAGGGCACGAAACAGCCGGTGGAAGTGAAACGGCGAGAAATTCGCCACCTCGGCGAGCGCTTCGAGGTCGAGATCCTGATCGAGGTGGCGATCGATGTGCTCGATCACCGCGTGCATCCGCCGGTTGTATTCGGCCTGGCTGCGACGCGGGGCGGACAAGCGGAACGTCAGCGGCCGCGGTAGACGATGCGGCCCTTGGACAGATCGTAGGGAGTCATTTCGACGGTGACCTGGTCGCCCGTCAGGATGCGGATGTAGTTTTTGCGCATCTTTCCCGATATGTGAGCCGTGACGACGTGGCCGGTCTTCAGCTTCACACGGAAAGTGGTGTTAGGCAGAGTCTCGACGACTTCGCCTTCCATCTGAATCGCATCTTCTTTCGACATCCGGAACCTGTGGCACCCTGGAAGGCCGCGAATTCTGCCAGAAA
>JAEZCN010000206.1 GCA_023433515.1 Pseudomonadota bacterium | reverse complement strand
GTCGCGGCGCAGCGCGCGCGCTTCGTTCACGCGGGTGAGCGCGATGCGCACGTCGTGGTTGGCGGCGCGGGCTTCGGCGACGAGCTCATCGAGCGCCGGATCGCCGAACGTGCGCCAGAACTGCTCGACGTTTTCCGCCGTGGAATACGTGGCGAATTCGGTGCCATCGAACTTCTCGGCGATCTGGGTCTCCGGGGCGTGGTAGTTGGGGCCCACCGCGCACGCAGCCAGGACGGCTGCGGCGAGGGGGGCGAGCGACAAGCGAGCGACCTTGAGCATCATTTTCAAACCTCAGCCGAAACAGGGGCGGGCAGTGCGGCGGGCGAGGGCTTCGCCGCGCGGCGCACCAGCACGTAGAACACGGGTGTGAGCAGCAGACCGAAGATCGTCACGCCGATCATTCCGGAGAACACGGCGGCGCCCATCGCGCGGCGCACTTCGGAGCCCGCGCCCGAGGCGAGCACCAGCGGCACCACGCCCATCACGAACGCGATCGACGTCATCACGATGGGACGCAGTCGCAGGCGCGCGGCTTCGAGCACGGCGGCCACCTTGTCGCGGCCCTGCTCCTCGAGGTGCTTCGCGAACTCGACGATCAGGATCGCGTTCTTCGCCGACAGCGCCACGAGCACGAGGAAGCCGATCTGCGTGAAGATGTTGTTGTCTCCGCCCTGCAGCCAGATGCCGATGACACCCGCGAGCACGGCCAGCGGCACGATCAGGATGATGGCGAGCGGCAGCGAGAAGCTCTCGTACTGCGCGGCCAGCACGAGGAACACGAACAACACGCACAGCGGGAACACCCACAGCGCCGCGTCGCCCGAGGCGATCTGCTGGTAGGCGAGCTCCGTCCACTCGAAAGTCATGCCGGCGGGTAGATTGGCGTCGAGGATTTCCCTGATCGCGGCCTGCGCCTCGCCCGAACTGTGGCCCGGCGACGGTCCGCCGCTGATGTCCGCGCTCGGATATCCATTGAATCGCTCGACGATGTCCGGGCCGAAGGATTCCTCGATCGTGATCATCGAACCGAGTGGGACCATCTCTCCGGCGGCGTTACGCGTTTCAAGTTGAAGAATGTCGTCAACCTGCGAACGGAACGGCGCATCCGCCTGCGCCACCACACGGTAAGTACGGCCAAATCGGTTGAAGTCATTGACATACATCGATCCCAGGTTGACTTGCAGCGTCTGGAACACGTCGGACACTTTCACGCCCTGGCGCTTGGCCTTGAGGCGATCGACATTGACGTCGAGCTGCGGAACGTTGATCTGATAACTGGAGAACACGCCCGCGAGACGCGGGTCCTGATAAGCCTTGGCCGTAGCGTCCTGCACGGCGGCGTACAAAGCCTCCGCGCCGCGGTTCTGCCGGTCCTGCACGTTGAGCTTGAAACCGCCCAGCGTGCCGAGCCCGATGACGGGCGGCGGCGGGAACACCGCGATATAGGCGTCCTGGATCTGCGAGAACTGCGCGTTGAGCTCGCCGGCAATCGCGCCGGCCGAGAGGTCATCGCCCTTGCGTTCGTCGAAATCCTCGAGCGGAAAGAAAACGATGGCCGCGCTCGAACTCGCCGCGAATCCGTTCGCCGACACGCCGGCGAACTGCACCGACGACAATACGCCGGGCTGCTTCTTCGCGATCTCGCCGATCTGCCTGACTACCGCATCCGTGCGGTCGATCGAAGCCGCGGGCGGCAGCTGCACGATGCCCACGAGGTAGTTCTTGTCCTGCTGCGGAATGAATCCGCCGGGGAGAGAGGACAAGCCTGACCACGTGAGCGCGATCAGTCCCGCGTAGACGGCGATCGCGATGGGCGCGCGACGCACGTTGCGGGTGACCGCTTTCGAGTAGCCATCACCCGCGGCCGCGAAACCACGGTTGAAGCGCTGGAAGAACTTGCCGAACACGCGATCCATGCCGCGGGTCAGCGCGTCCGGCTTCGCGTCGTGCGGCTTGAGCAGCACGGCGGCGAGGGCGGGCGAGAGCGTGAGCGAGTTGAACGCGGAGATCACCGTCGAGATGGCGATGGTCAGCGCGAACTGGCGGTAGAACTGCCCCGTGAGGCCTTCGACGAAGGCGACCGGCACGAACACCGCGCACAACACCAGCGTGATCGCGATGATGGGCCGGCTGACCTCCTGCATCGCGCGCTTGGTGGCCTCGAGTGGTTTGAGGCCGTTCGCGATGTGGCGCTCGACGTTTTCGACGACCACGATCGAATCGTCGACGACGATGCCGATCGCGAGCACGAGCCCGAACAGCGAGAGCGTGTTGATCGAGAAACCGAACGCGTACAGCACCGCGAACGTGCCGACGATGGACACCGGAACCGCCACCAGCGGAATGATCGACGCGCGCCAGGTCTGCAGGAACAGCACCACGACGAGCACCACGAGCAGGATGGCCTCGAGCAGCGTCGTGATCACCGCATCGATCGACTGGCGCACGAATTGCGTCGGGTCGTAGATGATTTCGTAGTCCATCCCGTCGGGGAAGGACTTCTCGAGCTGCTGCATCGTCTCGCGCACCTGCGTCGACAGCTCGAGCGCGTTGGAGCCCGGCGACTGGTATGCGGGAATGGCCACCGCGTTTTCGTTCGCGAGCAGCGACTGCATCGCGTAGGTCGCGGCGCCGAGCTCGAGCCGCGCGACGTCCTCGAGCTGCACGACTTCGCCGTCGTCACCCGTCTTGACGACGACCTCGCCGAATTCTTCCTCGCTCTGCAGGCGGCCACGGGCGTTGAGCGCGACCTGGAATTCCGCGCCGGCGGCGGGGGGAGCGCCGATCTGGCCCGCGGCCACCTGCACATTCTGTTCTCGAATCGCGGCGATCACGTCGCCGGTGGTGAGATTGCGCGCGGCGAGCTTCTGCGGATCGAGCCACACGCGCATGGAGTAGTCGCCCGCGCCGAAGACCTGTACGTCGCCCATGCCCGGCAGCCGGGCCAGCGTGTCGCGCACGTTCAGCGTGGCGTAGTTGCGTAGATAGAGACTGTCGTACCGGCCGGTGGGCGAGGTCAGGTGCACGACCATCAGGAACGAGGGCGAGCTCTTGAGCGTCGACACGCCGAGCGCGCGCACTTCGTCGGGCAGCCGTGGCAGCGCCTGGGCCACGCGGTTCTGCACCTGCACCTGGGCCTTGTCGATGTCGGTGCCGATCGCGAACGTCACCGTGATCGCCAGCGTGCCGTCCATCGTCGACTGCGAGGACATGTAGAGCATGT
>JAEZCN010000124.1 GCA_023433515.1 Pseudomonadota bacterium | reverse complement strand
TCGGCATCGACGAGGCGCGTTTCCGCAAGCCGGTGCAGCCGGGCGACCAGCTCATCCTCACGGCGAAGCTCGAGCGCCAGATGCGCGGCATCTGGAAGTTTTCCACGGTCGCGTACGTGGGAGAGGACGAGGTGACTTCCGCGATGATGATGGTCGCTCCCGAAACCAACAAGTCGAGAAAGGCGCCGACGGCGTGAGCAACATCGATCCACGCGCCATCGTTTCGCCGCAGTCGGAGCTCGCGTCCGACGTGACGGTGGGCGCATACACGGTGATCGGTCCCGGCGTGAAGATAGGCGCCGGCACGTGGATCGGGCCGCACGCGGTGATCAACGGACCGACCACCATCGGCGAGCAGAACAAGATCTTCCAGTTCTCCTCGATCGGCGACGCGCCGCAGGACCTCAAGTACAAGGGCGAACCGACCCGGCTCGAGATCGGCGACCGCAACGTGTTCCGCGAATTCACGACGATGAACCGCGGCACCGTGGGCGGCGGCGGCGTCACGACCATCGGCAGCGACAACCTGTTCATGGCGTTCACACACGTCGCTCACGACTGCCACGTCGGCAACCGCTGCGTGCTGGCCAACTACGCGACGCTCGGCGGGCACGTGTTTCTCGGCGACTGGGTGATCATGGGCGGCTACGCCGGCATTCACCAGTTCACCAAGGTCGGGGCGCACGCGTTCCTCGGCAACAATGCCGCGGTGACGCGCGACGTGCCGCCCTACGTGATGGCGGTCGGCTCGCCGGCGGTGCCGCATTCGATCAATTCCGAAGGCCTCAAGCGCCGTGGCTTCACGCCGGAGCAGATCCGCAACCTCAAGAACGCGTACCGGGTGCTGTACCGCTCGGACCTCAAGCTGAGCGATGCGGTGGAAGAGCTCACGCGGCGCGTCGAATCCCAGCCCGAGCTCAAACCCCTGGTCGACTTCATCGGCGACTCGACGCGCAGTATCGTGCGCTGACGTTCTGACAAGGGAGGTCGCGTTGCGCATCGCGTTGGTTGCGGGTGAGGCATCGGGCGATACCCTCGGCGCCGCGCTGATCGAAGCGCTGCGCCGGCGATATCCCGATGCCCAGTTCGCGGGTGTCGCCGGACCCAAGATGAAGGCGGCCGGCTGCACGGCCTGGTTCGACAGCGAAGAGCTCGCGATCATGGGTCTCGCCGAGATCCTCAGGCATCTGCCACGCCTGCTGCGGCTGCGCGCCTCGCTCAAGCGGCGCATGGTGGCCTGGCGCCCCGACGTGTTCGTTGGCATCGATGCTCCCGAATTCAATCTCGGCCTCGCGCGCAAGCTCAAGCGCGCGGGGCTCAAGACCGTGCAATACGTGAGTCCGCAGGTGTGGGCGTGGCGCCAGGGGCGCGTGCGCACCATTGGCGAGTCCTGTGACCTGGTGTTGTGCCTGCTGCCGTTCGAGCCGGAGTTCTACCGCGAACACGGCGTGCGTGCCGCGTTCGTGGGGCATCCGCTCGCCGACCAGATTCCGATGGAACCCGACCGCGCCGGTGCGCGCGCCGCGCTCGGAATCGCGCCCGACGCACGCGTGCTCGCGCTCCTGCCGGGCAGCCGGCGCGGTGAGGTCGAACGGCTCGGCGATTCGTTCGCCGGCGCGGCCGAGCTCACTGCGCGGCGCATCCCCGATCTCGTCTGCATCGCGCCGATGGTCACGCCGGCGCTGCGCGCTCTGTTCGCCACGCATTTCGGCGAGGGGATGCGCGCCAAGGTCCGCTTCCTCGACGGCGACGCACGGCGCGCACTGGCCGCCGCCGATGTCGTGCTCTCGGCCTCGGGCACGGCGACGCTCGAAACCGCGCTGTCCAAGCGGCCGATGGTGGTCGCGTACAAGCTCGCACCCGTGACGGCGTTCGTGCTGCGGACGCTGGGCATCGTGAAGATCAAGCATTTCTCGCAGCCCAATCTGCTCGCGGGCGTCGAACTCGTACCCGAGTTCTTTCAGGAAGCCGCCACTCCTGAAAATCTTTCCGCCGCGTTGCTGCGCTGGTTCGAGCGCCCCGAAGACGTCGCGCACGTGCAACGCGAGTTCGCCTCGATCCATGAGAAACTGCGGCGCGACGGCGCGGAGCGCGCGGCCGTCGAAGTCGCGGAGCTGGTCTCCACATGGAATGCGCACGCATGAAAGTCCGGATACGCGTCGCGGGCGTCGATGAAGCGGGGCGCGGTCCGCTCGCGGGCCCCGTCGTCGCCGCGGCGGTCATCCTGACTCCCGAGCGTCCGATCCGCGGGCTCGCCGATTCGAAAGTGCTCGAACCCGAGGAACGCGAGCGGCTCGCCGCGAAGATCCGCCAGCGCGCGTTGTGTTACGCGGTCGCGTGGGCGGACGTCGAGGAAATCGACACCATCAACATCTTCCAGGCGACGATGCTCGCGATGCGGCGCGCGCTGCTCGGCCTCGCCGTGCCGCCGCAGAAGGTGCTGGTCGACGGCAATCGTTGTCCGTGTCCGGACGGTCTCGGCTTCCAGTGCAAGTACGAAGCGGTGATCGGCGGCGATGCCATCGTTTCGTCGATCAGCGCCGCGTCGATTCTCGCGAAGACCACGCGCGACGCGATGATGCGCGACCTGTGCGGGCGTTATCCGGGATTCTCGTTATCCGGCCACAAGGGATATGCGACGCGCGCGCACGTGGCGGCGCTGAAGTCGCTCGGTCCGAGCCCGCTTCACCGGCGCAGTTTCGCGCCCGTGCGCATGGAAGAGCTGACCGAAGAGCTCGTCGAGGACTGAGATTTCAGCGCGTGCGCGGCGCCAAGGCGGGATTGGTTGGTCGAGTACTCGAAGCGCGCCTCCCAAGTCCCTGAATCCTTTTGCCAAGACGAATAACGCGCGCGTTCGTTGCTAAACTCGCGCGCCATGCCGACCCCGGAATTCGTCCACCTTCGCCTGCACACCGAATTCTCGTTGCAGGACAGCGTGGTTCGGATTCCCGAGCTCGTGGAGAAGGTCGCGGGCCTCGGGATGCCGGCTGTGGCGGTCACCGACCAGCACAACCTGTTCGCGATGGTGAAGTTCTATCGCGAGGTGCTCAAGCGCGGCGTGAAACCCATCATCGGTGTCGACGTGATGGTCCGCTCGCGCGGCGTTCCGTCGCGGCTCACGCTGCTGTGCAAGGATCCGGGCGGTTACCAGAACGTCGCGAATCTCGTCACGAAGGCCTGGCTCGAAGGCCAGGAACGCGGCGTTCCCATCATCGACCGCGCCTGGCTCGACGCCGAATCCGCCGCGGGCCTGATCGCGCTCTCGGGGTTCGCCGAAGGCGATGTGGGCCGCGCGATCGCCAACGGGCGCGAGGCCGACGCGCTCGCGATCGCGCGCGAATGGCAGGAGCTGTTCGGCGACCGCTACTACCTCGAGCTGCAGCGCCTCGGGCGTCCCGACGAGGAGACCCAGATCGCCGCGGCGGTGCGCATCAGCCAGGAAACCTCGATCCCCGTGGTCGCGACCAACGACGTGCGTTTCCTGTCGCCCGACGACTTCGAATCCCATGAGGCGCGCGTGTGCATCGCCGAGGGCGCGCAGCTCGCCGATCCTTCGCGTCCGCGCCGTTACACGGAGTCGCAGTACCTGCGCACGCCGGCGGAAATGGCCGTGTTGTTCGCCGACATTCCCGAGGCGCTGCAGAACACCCTCGCCATCGCGCGGCGCTGCTCGCTGCCGCTGAAGCTCGGCGAGTCCCGGCTGCCCATCTATCCACTGCCGGATGGCGTGTCGGCAGAAGATCACATCCGCGAGCAATCCCTCGAGGGATTCGCCGCGCGCGAGAAGTCCTTCGCAGCGACACAACTCGAGCGCATCGACGAATACCGCAAGCGGCTCGAGACCGAGCTCGCGGTGATCAGCAAGATGGGCTTCGCGGGCTACTTCCTGATCGTCGCGGATTTCATCCGCTGGGCGCGCGAGAACGGCGTGCCCGTGGGGCCGGGCCGCGGCTCGGGCGCGGGCTCGCTGGTCGCGTATTCGCTCGGCATCACCGACATCGACCCGCTCAAGTACGACCTGCTGTTCGAGCGTTTCCTGAATCCCGAACGCGTGTCCATGCCCGACTTCGACGTCGACTTCTGCATGGATGGCCGCGACCGCGTCATCGAATACGTCGCGCAGAAATACGGCCGCGAGAAGGTCTCGCAGATCATCACCTACGGCACGATGGCCGCGAAGGCCGTGGTGCGCGACGTGGGCCGCGTGCTCGGCATGGGTTACGGCTTCGTCGACAAGATCGCGAAGCTGATTCCGTTCGAGCTCGGCATCACGCTCGACGACGCGATCGAAAAAGAGCCCGAGCTCAAGCGGCTCTACAACGAGGACGAGGAGATCAGGAATCTCATCGACCTCGCGAAGTCGCTCGAAGGCCTCACGCGTAACGCCGGCATGCACGCGGGCGGCGTCGTGATCGCGCCCTCGAAGCTGACCGAGTTCGCGCCGCTGTACGCCGACGACAAGGGCGGCAGCGTCGTCACGCAGTTCGACAAGGACGACGTCGAGGCCGCGGGCCTCGTGAAGTTCGACTTCCTCGGCCTGCGCACGCTGACCGTCATCGACCGCGCGGTGAAGATCATCAACGCGCGTCGCGCGACGAAGGGCGAGGCGCCGCTCGACATCTCCGCCTTGCCGATGGACGACACCGCCACTTACCAATTGATGCAGCAGGCGCGCACCACCGCGGTGTTCCAGCTCGAATCGCGCGGCATGAAGGACCTGATCCGGCGCCTGAAGCCCGACACCTTCGAGGAGATCGTCGCGCTGGTCGCGCTGTTCCGGCCCGGTCCGCTCGAGTCGGGCATGGTCGGCGACTTCATCGACCGCAAGTTCAGCCGCAATGACCCGCTGGCGCCGCCCATCGACTATCTGCATCCGAGTCTGCAGCCGGTGCTGGCGCCGACCTACGGCGTCATCCTGTACCAGGAGCAGGTGATGCAGATCGCGCAGGTGCTGGCCGGCTACACGCTGGGCGGCGCCGACATGCTGCGCCGCGCGATGGGCAAGAAGAAGCCCGAGGAGATGGCCAAGCAGCGCGAAATCTTTGTGGGCGGTGCGGTGAAGAACGGCGTGCCCGAGGAGCGCGCGGCGTTCATCTTCGACCTCATGGAGAAGTTCGCGGGTTACGGCTTCAACAAGTCGCACTCCGCGGCGTACGCGTTGCTGTCGTACCAGACGGGCTGGCTCAAAACGCACGAGCCAGCGTCGTTCATGGCCGCGGTGCTCTCGGCCGACATGGACCACACCGACAAGGTTGTCGGGTTGCTGTACGACTGCCGCAAGGAAGTCGGCCTCACGGTGCTGCCGCCGCACGTGAATCTGTCGGAATACGAATTCGCGGTGGTCGACGACAAGACCATCCGTTACGGACTCGGCGCGATCAAGGGAGTGGGCGAGGGCGCGGTCGAGGCGATCGTGAGCGAGCGCAAGGCACATGGCGACTTCGCGAGTCTCGAGGACTTCTGCCGGCGGCTCGACCTGTCGAAGATCAACCGCCGGGTGCTCGAAGCGCTGATCAGGTCCGGCAGTCTCGACGGCCTCGCGACGAACCGCGCGACCCTCATGCACCGGCTCGACGCGGCGCTCGCGCTCGGCGAACAGAACACCAAGGCGAACGAGACCGGGCAGCACGACATCTTCGGCCTCGCGACGCCGCACGCCGCGGACACGGTGCGCGTGAAGGCGCCGGATCAGCCCGAGTGGACCGAAAGCATGCGCCTGCGCGGCGAGCGCGAAACGCTCGGCCGCGCGATCAGCGGACACCCGATCGATCGGTTCGCGAACGATCTGCCGCGCTTCATCACGGGCCGCATCGTCGACTATCTGGAAGCCGACAAGCCGAGCGGCGAGGGCGGTCGCGCATTCTTCGGCGGCAAGCCGGTGGCGATCGCGGGCGTCGTCGAGGATTTCCGCAAGCGCGGTCCGCGCACCGAGATCACGCTCGACGACGACACCGGCCGCATCCAGTGCAGCTTCTTCGACGAGCAGTACCAGCAGTACCGCGAACTGCTCGTGAAGGACGCGTTGCTGCTCGTCGAGGGCAAGGTGCGGTTCGACGAGTTCGCGAACACCTGGGTACTGCGCGCGAACAAGGTCAGCGAGCTCGAACGACTGCGCGAGAAGGAAGCCCGGCGCATCGTGCTCAAGCTCACCGCGGGCGATACCCGATTGCTCGCGAACCTGCAGGCCGTGCTCGAGCCGTATCGCGGCGGCGCCTGCCATCTGGCGGCGCAGTTTCACGGCAAGGGTGCGCGCGGCACGTTCTCGTTCGGCCCCGAATGGAAGGTTAGGCCGGCGCCGGCCCTGCTCGAGGAACTCGAGAAGCTGCTGGGCCGGGGCCGCATCGCGGTCCTGTACAGCCCACCCCCGCAGATGGCCGAGGCCGCGACCGGGGACAGATCTGTTTAACGACGATAAATATCGTCGCCAAATAGGTCTGTCCCCATTATCCTCCCGCCCCTATGGCAGTGAATTTCCTAGACTTTGAGCAACCTATCGCCGAACTGGAGGCGAAGATCGAGGAACTGCGGCACGTGCCCTCCGGCACGTCCGTGAACATCCAGGAAGAGATCACCCGGCTCCAGGCCAAGAGTGAACAGCTCACCCAGAACATCTTCGCGAACCTGACCCCCTGGCAGATGACGCAGCTCGCGCGTCATCCGCAGCGCCCCTACACGCTCGATTACGCCAACCTCGTCTTCACGGATTTCCATGAGATTCATGGCGACCGGATGTACGGCGACGATCTCGCCATCGTCGGCGGCCTGGCGCGCCTCGATGGCAAGGCCGTGATGCTGATCGGCCATCAGAAGGGGCGCGATACCAAGGAGCGCGTACGCCGCAACTACGGCATGCCCAAGCCCGAGGGGTATCGCAAGGCGCTGCGCCTCATGCGGCTCGCCGAGCGTTTCCGGCTGCCCATCATCACGCTGATCGACACCGCGGGCGCTTATCCGGGCGTCGGCTCCGAGGAGCGCAACCAGAGCGAGGCGATCGCACGCAACCTGTTCGAGATGGCGGTACTCGGCGTGCCGCTCATCGGCTGCGTGATCGGCGAGGGCGGTTCCGGCGGCGCGCTCGCGATCGGCGTCTGCGACCGGCTGCTGATGCTGCAATTCAGCACGTATTCGGTGATCACGCCCGAAGGCTGCGCGTCTATCCTCTGGAAGAGCCAGGACAAGAAGGAAGTCGCGGCCGAAGCCATGGGCATGACCGCCGACCGGCTGAAGAAATTCAACCTCGTCGACGAAGTTCTCCCGGAACCCGTGGGCGGCGCGCACCGCAATCCGCAGATGACGGCCGAGACCATCAAGGCCGCGCTGATCCGGAATCTCGAGGATCTCGAGAAACTGTCGCCCGAAAAGCTGCGCGCGATGCGCAACGCGCGCATCGACAGCTACGGCGTCTTCAGCGAAAGCTAATGGGGACATTCCTCGATTCCTAGCAAACGGGGACAGACCTGGCCGCGGTGAAGCGCACGACCCGCATCGATCCGGCTACGAAGCTCCTCGAGCTCACGGGCGCGCGGCCTCGCGTTGCGGTTGCCTTCAGTGGCGGTGTCGATTCCGCGGTGTTGGCGCATGCGTTGTCGAAGCAGCGTCGCCGGTTCGCGAGCCTGCGACTGCTGCACGTCGATCACGGACTGCAGGCAGCGAGCGGGCAGTGGGCGCGCGACTGCGAACGCATGGCGCGTCGCTGGAAGCTGCCGATCAACCTGCTGCGCGCGGACATCCGCCGCAAGCGCGGCGAGTCGCCCGAGGCCGCGGCGCGCGAAGCCCGCTACGCGCTCCTGACCGACGCGCTCGAGCCCGGCGAAGTCCTCATCACCGCCCAACATCGCGACGACCAGGTCGAGACGCTGCTGCTGCAACTGTTTCGCGGGGCCGGCGTGAACGGCCTCGCGTCGATGCCCGGGATCGCGCCGTTCGGCGCCGGGCGCATCGCGCGGCCGCTGCTCGGCGTGAGCCGCGACGAGATCCTGGCGTATGCGCGCCGGCATCGACTGGAATGGATCGACGACCCCAGCAACGAAATCACGCGATTCGGCCGCAACTACCTGCGCCATCGCGTGATGCCGTTGCTGCGCGAGAAGTGGCCCGGCATCGACGACACCATCGCCCGCAGCGCGCGCCACATGGCATCTGCCGCGGCGCTGCTGGGATCCCTGGCCGATAGGGACCTCGCCGCCGCGGCGGATGGCGGCGGCCTCAACGTCGCGGTGCTGCGCACGCTGCCGGCCGCGCGCCGTCGCAATGCGCTACGCGCTTTCATCGCGGCGTCGGGCGCGGAACTGCCGTCCACGCTCAAGATGACGGAGATCACGCAGACCTTGCTCGACGCGCGCCCCGATGCGCAGCCGTCGGTCGAGTGGCCGGGCGGCACGATCCGCCGCCGCGCCGGCCGTCTCCGACTTGAAGTGAAGTCTGAGGTTTCTCGCGTTCCGCAACCCGAAACCACGCTGAAATCATGGAAGTGGCGCACGGACCGCCAGTGCAACGTCAACGGCAGCGATCGCCTCAGCCTCGTCGACGACGCCGCGGGCAACATCGATCTCGACGCATTGCCCGAAACGCTCGAGCTGCGCGCACGCAAGGGCGGCGAGAAGCTGCGCCCCGGCCGACGCGCGCGCACGCAGCCGCTCAAGAAGCTCATGCAGCAGGCGAGACTCACGATCGAGGAGCGCGCGCGAATCCCGTTGCTGTTCGCCGCGGATCGCTCCGGGAATCGATTAATCGCGGCGGGAGATCGCTGGATCGACGCGTCCGTCGCCGCGAATGTCAAATCCCGGCGCCGCGCGCGCCTCGTCTGGACGCGCGGCGACTAACTCCGGAATTTCTCACCCGGCACCAACCCGGATTTGGTAACCTGCTCGCCCGTCGACCTGATCCATTCTTCACGCGGCGGGCTCCCTCATGACCAAGTTCGTTTTCGTCACTGGTGGCGTCGTTTCCTCGTTGGGGAAAGGCATCGCCGCCGCCTCACTGGGCGCCATTCTCGAAGCCCGCGGCCTCAAGATCGCGATGGTGAAGCTGGACCCGTACATCAACGTGGATCCGGGCACCATGAGCCCGTTCCAGCACGGCGAGGTGTTCGTCACGAATGACGGCACCGAGTCCGACCTCGACCTCGGCCACTACGAGCGCTTCGTGCGCACGACCACGGGCCGCCACAGCAATTTCACCACCGGCCGCATTTACGAGCGGGTCATCGCCAAGGAGCGCCGCGGCGACTATCTCGGCGCGACGGTGCAGGTCATCCCGCACATCACGGACGAGATCAAGCGCAGCATCATGCTGGGCGCCGGCGATTCGGACGTCTGCATGGTGGAAATCGGCGGCACGGTCGGTGACATCGAGTCGCTGCCGTTTCTCGAAGCGATTCGCCAGCTCGGTGTCGAGCTCGGCCGCAACAACTGTGTGTACCTGCACCTGACGCTTATTCCGATCGTGGGCGGCTCGGGTGAGATCAAGACCAAACCCACGCAGCACAGCGTGAAGGAACTGCGCGGCATCGGTATCCAGCCCGACGTGCTGCTGTGCCGCTGCAAGAACCCGCTGCCAGACGAGCAGCGCCGCAAGATCGCGCTGTTCACGAACGTCGAGGAGCGCGCGGTCATCTCCGGCGTCGACGCCGACGACATCTACAAGATCCCGATGCTGCTGCACGAGCAGGGCCTCGACGAAATCGTCGTCGACCGGCTGCGCCTGAACGTGCCGCCTGCGGACCTCACCGAGTGGAAGCAGGTCGTCGCCGCGAAGGCGAATCCTGACGGCCAGGTCGACATCGCAATGGTCGGCAAGTATGTGCAGGTGAAGGACAGCTACATCTCGCTCAACGAGGCGCTGATGCATGCCGGCCTCAAGACCCGCACGCGCATCAACGTTCACTACATCGAGTCGACGGACATCGAGAAACACGGCACGCATGCGCTCTCCGGCATGGATGCGATCCTCGTGCCCGGCGGCTTCGGCGAACGCGGCATCGAAGGCAAGATCGCCGCCGTGCGCTACGCGCGCGAGAACAAGATCCCGTATCTCGGCATCTGCCTCGGAATGCAGCTCGCCTGCATCGAATACGGCCGGCACGTGCTCGGTCTCGAGAACGCCAACAGCACCGAGTTCAACCGCGCCTCGCCGCATCCCGTGATCGCGTTGATCACCGAATGGCTGGATTCCGAGAAGGGCGAGCAGAAGCGCGACGACGCGACCGCCAAGGGCGGCACCATGCGCCTGGGCGCGCAGGAAGTGCGCATCGAGCCCAATACGCTGGCGCGCGTCGTGTATGGCGGCGAGACCGTGTCCGAACGGCATCGCCATCGCTACGAGTTCAACAACACCTATCGCGACCGCTACACGCAGGCCGGTTTCCGGTTCTCGGGTTTGTCGAAGGACGATCTCGTGGAGATCATCGAACTACCCACGCATCCGTGGTTCGTCGCGACGCAGTTCCACCCGGAATTCACCTCGACACCGCGCGACGGCCATCCGCTGTTCTCCGGCTTCGTGAAGGCCGCGCGCCAGCACCGCGCCGCGCAGCTGCCGGAAGCGGCGAGCGCCTGAAGCCACGATGCCAGGGACGGTCAAGTTTCACCGGGTACTGAAGGCGCCGCCCGCGCGGGTCTACAAGGCGTTTCTCGATCCGCATGCGCTCGTGAAGTGGCTGCCGCCGTATGGTTTCACGGCGACGGTGCATTCGATGGATGCGCGTGTCGGTGGTGGATGCCGCATGTCGTTCACGAACTTCTCCGGCGGTGGCAGCCATTCGTTCGGCTGCACCTACGTGGAGTTGGTCCCCGATACGAAGCTGCGTTACGTCGACAAGTTCGACGATCCGAATCTTCCCGGCGAGATGGAAGTCACCGTGATGTTGCGCAAGGATTCCGTGGGCACGGAGATCGAGATCGTGCAGGCCGGCATTCCCGACGCGATTCCGGTCGAGATGTGTTATCTCGGCTGGCAGGAGTCGCTGGAGCAGCTCGCCAAATTGGTCGAGCCGGAAATTCCGGCGGGCTGATTTTTCATTTACGCGGGTCGTCGCGCCTCAGCGCGGACTCCAGGGCGCATCCGCGTCGATTTCACGCCAGGATCCGGGCGACAATCCTTCGACGCCCACATGGCCCACGCTAGCGCGGATCAGGCGCAGCGTCGGAAATCCTACCTTCGCCGTCATGCGCCGCACCTGGCGGTTCTTGCCCTCGCGCAGCGTGATCTCGATCCACGACGTCGGGATCTTTGCGCGGTAACGGATCGGCGGATCGCGCGGCCAGAGGTTGGCGGGTTCGTCGATGAGTCGCGCCTCGGCGGGTTGTGTCACGAAGTCGCCGAGGTTCACGCCCTTGCGTAGTCTGGCGAGCGCCTCATCGGTTGCGATGCCTTCGACCTGCGCCCAGTAAACCTTTGCGATCTTGTGGCGCGGCTCGGCAATGCGAGCCTGGAGCACGCCGTCGTCGGTCAGCAGCAGCAGGCCTTCGCTGTCGGTGTCGAGCCGGCCGGCGGGATAGACGTTCGGGACGTCGATGAAGTCCGAGAGCGTTTGCTTGCCCGGCTCGGAACTGAATTTGCAGATGACCCCGAAGGGTTTGTTCAAGGCGATCAGCACTGACGGGTTGCTTCAGGCGAGGCTGCGCTCGATGAGATCCGGCGGCACCGTGGTGCGCGGCACGCTGAGGCTGCGGTGGCCGCGTGAATGCCTGTGGCCATTGCCGCGACGCGCAGTCGCGCGCGGCTCGAACCACACTCGCACGTCATCCTCGAGCCCGATTCCGTGCATGTAGTTGTAGAGGGCCTTGCGCAGGCCGGCGCCGAGGTAGTCGTGGTCGGTGCCAGTGGGGTCATCGAAGGCGACATCGTTGTGCGCGAACGTGATGTTGGCCGGCGGCTTCAACGTGATCCCGTAATCCTGCGGCGCGAGACCGATGGGCGAGTGCGCGGTCGCCGAGAAGCGATGCCAGTACGCCGACTGGATGCAGCCGGCCGCGAACAACTGCCGCACGCGCTCGAGCGCGTCGATGGTGTCCTGCTCGGTTTCGGTCGGGAAACCGTACATGAGATAGGCGTGCACCATGATGCCGGCATCCGTGAATGCGCGCGTCACGCGCGCGACCTGTTCGACCGACACGCCTTTCTTCATGAGATCGAGCAGACGGTTCGAGGCGACCTCGAGGCCACCGCTCACGGCGACACACCCGGATTCCGCGAGTAGTTTGCACAGCTCCGGCGTGAAGGTCTTTTCGAAGCGGATGTTGCCCCACCACGTGATGCTGAGCTTCTCCGCGATCAGGCGCTTCGCAAGCGCCTTGAGACCCGAGGGCGGGGCCGCTTCGTCCACCAGGTGAAAGCCCGTCTCGCCGGTTTCCGCGATCAACGCGCGGATGCGCTGGACGATGAGATCTGTCGCCGGCTCGTCGTAGCGGCCGATGTAATCGAGCGAGACGTCGCAGAAGGAGCACTTCTTCCAGTAGCAGCCGTGCGCCATCGTGATCTTGTTCCAGCGGCCGTCCGACCAGAAGCGGTGCATGGGATTCAGCATCTCGAGGATCGAGACATATCGATCGAGCGGCAGACCGACGTAGGTCGGGATGCCCGTGTCTTTCTGCGGGATGTCGTGCTGGCTCGCGTCGTGCTCGAGGACGACCGCGCCGTTCTTGCGCACGTAGGTGCGTACGAACGGGACCTCGCGCCCGCGCAGGCGGGATAACAGGTTGAGCAGGGGACGTTCGCCGTCGTCGAGCGTCACGAAGTCGAAGAAGTCGAACACCCGCGGGTCGCGCAGGCTGCGCAGCTCGGTGTTCACCCAGCCGCCGCCGAGGATCAGCGTGGTCTTCGGTGCGAGCTTGCGGATCGTCTGCGCCATGCGGAAGGCGCCGTAAACGTTGCCCGGGAAAGGCGCGGTGATCGCCACGACGTCGGGTAGTTTGTCGGCGATGAGCTCGCGCGTGATGTCATCGAGTGTCTCGTCGACGAGGCTCGGGTCGTCCGTCAGCGCGTGGTGCAGCGGGTCGAACGATGCCGCGCTCGACGCGAGACGCTCGCCGTAACGCGCGAGCTCGAAGCGCGGATCGATGCCGTCGCGCCATACGTCCGCGAGATCGTCGACGTAGAGGCTCGCGAGGTAACGCGCCTGTTCGGTCGTGCCGAGCGCGCCGAACGCGGCGTGCATCTGGTCGTCGAGCGCGCCTTGGAAGCGCGGGCCCTCGGGTAGATATGCGCGGCCCACGATGCGGAAGGCGAGGCTCGGATCCCGGCGCTGGAGGAAACGGATTGCTGGCTCCACGGTTTCGACGTAGCGCTCCGCGTGTTCCAGGAAATGCGCGATCGAAGGCGGCATGCCAGCCGTCTTCTTCATCGCGCGGACACGTGCGCGCAGTTCATCCGCCATTCGCGTGATGAGCGCAGCGGAGTAGAGGCGCAGGAACAGGGCGATCGAAGCGTCCGCCTGTGTGACCGTTAGCCCGAGATCCTGCGCGTGCAGGCGCAGAAAGCCCGCCAGATACGCCGTCGCGGGGTACGGCGTATTGAGCTGGATCATCGGCGGGGTGACGAGCAGGACTCGCATGGGGCGTGCAGGGTAGCGCACGCGGCGGTGTCAATCGAGCGGGCTGCGCGCCGCGATGCCGCCGCGATTCAGGACGTGCGTGTAGATCTGCGTCGTCTTGACGCTTGCGTGGCCCATGAGCTCCTGCACGGTGCGGATGTCGCTGCCACTTTCGAGCAGGTGCGTGGCGAAGCAGTGGCGAAAGGTGTGGCAGGAGGCGGGCTTGTCTAGACCTGAGCGCCTCACCGCCTCGCGCACCACGCGTTGCATGGATTGCTCGTGGAGGTGATGTCGGCGCCAGGCGCCCGTGCGCGGGTCGCGCGTGGGGTGGGCTGCTGGGAAGAGGTATTGCCAGGCGAAGTCCAGGTGCGCGCGAGGGTATTTGCGGTTGAGCGCGTGTGGCAGATCGACACCGCCGAATCCCGCCGAGACCGCGGCGTCGTGAAGTTGGCGCAACTTCGCGATGCGAATTCCGAGTGGGGCGATGAGCGAGGTCGGGATGACGGTGACGCGATCCTTGAAGCCCTTGCCGTCGCGTACGACGAGGGTACGGGTCGACAGGTCGACATCCTTGATGCGCACCCGCAACGCTTCCAGCAGGCGGAGCCCGCTGCCGTAAAGCAGGGTAGCAACGGTGCGGTATGGGCCGCGCAAATGATCCAAAACCCGGCGCACTTCCTCGCGGGTGAGTACGACCGGAAGGCGTTTGGGGCGCCGAGCGCGCGTGACGTTACCGAGCCACGGCAGGTCGATGCGCAGGACCCGCTTGTAAAGGAAGAGGATGGCGGCAAGCGCCTGTGCCTGGGTGGCCGCGGCGACGTTGCACGTGGTCGCGAGATGGGAGAGGTATGCCTCGACCTGGGGACCACCCATTGCCTTGGGATGTTGGCCGCTGTGAAACTCAATGTATCGAACGATCCATCCGACATATTGCTTTTCGGTTCGATAGCTGTAGTGGCGCTTGTTGATTTCGGCGCGGACGTGGTCGAGGAGGGGTGATATATAAGCAGGCTGCATATGCAAACGGCAGCGTTTGACGACATGCGGCGGCCGTGGTCTATTTAAATCAATAGATAGCGGAGAGAGGGAGTCGGATATCTATGCAGTTTGTCGAAAAATATGATTTCTTTTGGCCGTCTAATTAAGAGTTAGGTGACACAACGTGCCACTAGAGATCCTGCTGCCCGAGTCATCTCGCCCGGAGAACGAGCCGAGGCTGCTCGCCATGTTCCTCGATTGCATTTCCAATTCAGATGCGAAGGAGCAACTCCTTGAAATTTCAGGTGGCATGGTGCTCTCGGGAAATGCCAAGCTTCGCGACAGATTCACAATGGTTTTAAGGGCAAAGCAGTTCGAGAAGTTTCTGGAGCAATTGGCGGACGCGTATTTCCCGTCTGCTGGCGGAGGCAGAGAAGTCCGATGTATTCGCGATGGCCGAACTATGGGATTTCAGATTATCGAAGTATCAAAATCGCCGAACGTCAAATGGAAGGTGGTCCGTGTCACCTAACACTTCGCTGGAGCGGACGCGTGATCGATAAAGTGCCAAGCTCATACGTCGGCGCGCGCGCCGCTCAGCTCAACCGTTAGGCAGCCGGTCTATGGCACCGCGAGTATTCGGCAACACGTTGTACTCTCTGCGCGGCGCAGGCCTGTTGGCCGTAGTTCTCTCGCTTACAATAGCGTTGCTGGTGTATTTCATGGCGCCACTAACGGGCGCGCCTCTCGAGCGAGCAGCAGACAGTGCTCTGTTCGGACTTGGGGTTCTAGCTGTCATTGCCTTGGGCATCCTTCCCACCTGCCTATTTTCTCTTCGTATCGACAGTGCGCGTATCTCGCATGTTTTGCTTGAAAGGATCTCGCTTTCATCCAAGCCACTGGCAGAGCTTCGTTCGATCACCATCGGCAGGTCTGTTGGTGCGACCCTGACATTCAGTGACGGCACGAAGATACGATTTCTTGGCGCGCGTATTGAGTTCCTCCGAGATCTTTGTGATGAATTACGTGCACTCTGCGGAGAGTCGCTTCGCATTGAGACGGCCACTTGGGCGTCAAGTCTCTTGTCGATTGACGGCAAACCCGCGCGGCTGCCTAACACCTCGTTGGAGCGGACGCGTGAGGAATAAAGTGCCAAGCTCATACATCGGCGCGCGCGCCGCTCAACTCAACCGTTAGGCAGCACTTGGCAGTTCGCACAGTCATCGCCTTTTCAGTCACGGCCGCCCTGGCGATCGTTTCTTCCTTCTATGTGTCGTCTCTCTGGTCGGACGCTGCTCTTATCGATCGGTCGTTTGGCTCGACGTCTGCTTGGTGGTCGCCATTGCACTTATTGGATCTGTTGGATGACTGCGCTCTACTGCTCATTGCGGGCGCAGTCTTTGCCATGGCAGCTTCACCGCCGCGGCCGTTTTGGTGGGGCATTGGTTTGGGCATCGTATTCTGTGGCATCCGCCTCGCGCTCAGCTCCAACTGGTTTTCACCAGAAGCGCCTGCTTCGGCGTATCTCTGGGCGTACAGCCCGTATTACATCCCAGTCGTCTTTGGTGGCATCGGCGCGTTAGCTGGATCGAGGTTGCGAAGAGCGCGCGCGTCCGTGCTGCCTAACAAATCGTTCGAGCGGACGCGTGAGAAATAGAGTGCCAAGCTCATACACCGGCGTGCGCGCCGCTCAACTCAATCGTTAGGCATCGCTCATGGCCGATGCCAACGTCGTAGGTCTCGCTGTCGAATATCTTGACGAGTGCCGGGAAAACGATCACGTGGCGACGCTGGTTGGAATGCATTGGCATATTGACGGTCGCAACAAGACAATGCCTCTCCTTAGCGAAGTGAACGAAGCACTGGCCCAGCGCCCACAATTCTTTGTGTCGCGGCCAAATGGCGCCGTAGTCTTCTCCGGCCACGGCACCGAACGCTTAGTAACTGCCGACGATATGCGCGTGGCAGACAAGCAGTACCGCACGGAATTCGCCAAAGAACTGCGAAGGTTGCGCAACGATGCCTAACACCTCGTTCGAGCGGACGCGTGAGGGATAAAGTGCCAAGCCCAGACATCGGCGCGCGCGCCGCTCAACTCAACCGTTAGGCGGCTAACATGCGTTTCCTAATCTGCTCAAGCCTAATACGGACAATCGCTTGCTTCCTGGCGCTGCACTCGTTGCCAGCAATGGCGCAGCAACCGATATCGTCTCAAGTGGAACTCCGCTATCAGGGTCTTCGCATACTTGAGGCAGACGACTCCCGTAGGCTCCAAGCCAAGGCAGTTGAGATCCTGCGCAGCTCCGAGTTCAATTCATCCGCGCCAATGTGGGCATGGGACGAAAGCGCAATAGTGCAACAGTATCGCCAAGTGCTCGATGGCGACCATTTCATAGTTACGTACGAGCCCGAACTAGAGATGAGTACCGAAGGCGGGAAGGTGTCAGTTAAGACGTTGGTTATCGGGCTGCTCGGTACGCAGTACGCGAGTTCACTTCACACTGTCGACGGGTTTGGCCGCGTCGCGGGGCACGCGAAGTACAGCGGTGAGTTGTGCATTCAGATGCTCGATATGGTGAAGTCGCTGCCTAACACCTCGTTGGAGCGGACGCGTGAGAGATAAAGTGCCAAGCTCATGCCGCGGCAGCCGCGCCGCTCAACTCAACCGTTAGACCGCACAAATCTTTTCTTGAGTGTCGAGCACAGCGCCAGCATCAACCCTTCGTTGCCGCGGCGCCCAATCATCGCGGTGGCGCACGGATCAAGCGGACAGTCCAGCAGGTCGGAAGCAATGTTCGACCGAGCCCCCGAGATAA
>JAEZCN010000021.1 GCA_023433515.1 Pseudomonadota bacterium | reverse complement strand
CGCTCGCGCGCGGGGCCAACGTGATCGCGCACGTGGTCGCGAAACGTACCGTCGGCGGCGTCACCGAGATCAGCCTCGGCAGCAATCCCGACGTCACGGTGGACCTCATGCCGGATCTCGCGAAGCTGCGCGCGGCGGGCAAGCCGCTGGTCGTACTCGGCCAGGTCCATCGAGAGATGCCGTTCATGCTGGGCGCGGCCAATGTCGGCGCCAGTGCCTTCGATCTGCTGCTCGATCATTCGCGCTACGACTACGATCTGTTCGCGCCACCCAACCCCTCGCTCTCGACCGTCGATCACGCCATCGGGTTGCACGCCAGCGCGCTGGTGCGCGACGGCGGCACGTTGCAGATCGGCATCGGAGAGCTCGGCGACTCCATCGTGTATTCGCTGCTGCTGCGACATCAGCAGAACGATGCGTGGCGCCGCGCGCTCGTCGACGCGGGATCGGAGCGCGGCGCCGAACTGATCGATTCCATCGGCGGACGCGCGCCTTTCGCCACCGGCCTGTTCGGCGCCACCGAAATGTTCGTGGACCAGATGCTGGACCTGTACCGGGCCGGCATCCTGCGCCGCCGGGTATATGACTATCTACCCCTGCAACGCGCGCTCGCGGCCAACGGCTCGAATGCGCGCGTCGACACCTCGCTGCTCGACGGCCTGCTGACAGCGCTGCTGCACGACAGGAAGGACGCCGTTCTCGGCCCCGACGACGTGGCCGCGTTGCGTCACGCCGGCGTCCTGCGCAGCGAAACGCGCTTCGCGGATGGCGCCGTCATCTCCCCCGAGGGCACGCGCATCCGCGCGGACCTCGCGGACGCGAAAGTCCGGGCGGCACTCGGGCGCGAATGCCTCGGACTCGAACTGCAGAACGGCGCCGTCATGCACGCGGGTTTCCTGCTCGGGCCGCGCTCGTTCTACGCGGCGCTCGGCGCGCTGGCCGAGTCGGAACGTCGGCTCTTCGACATGCGCGGCGTCGGCTTCATCAACCAGCTCGACGGCGAAGACTACGCGCTGCGCGTGGCGCAGCGCTCGCACGCCCGCTTCGTCAATACGGCGATGATGCTGACGACGCTCGGCGCCGCCGTTTCGGACGGTCTTGCCGATGGCCGCGTGGTCTCGGGGGTCGGCGGCCAGTACAACTTCGTCGCGATGGGACATGCATTGCCGGGCGCGCGCTCGATGTTGTGCGTGCGTTCGACGCGCCGCAAGGATGGCAGGCTGCAATCGAACATCGTCGCGGGTTACGGCCACGTCACCATTCCGCGCCACCTGCGCGACATCGCGATCACGGAGTACGGCGTCGCGGACCTGCGCGGCCGCACCGATGCCGAATGCATCGCCGCGATGATCAACATCGCGGATTCGCGCTTCCAGGGCGAACTACTGAGCGCGGCCAGGCGCACCAACAAGATCGATTCGGATCACCGCATACCGGAGCAGTATCGCCACAACACGCGCGAGCGCCTCGAGGAATCCTTCGAGGCACAGCGGCGCGCCGGCCTGTTCTCCGAGTATCCCTTCGGCACGGACCTTACGCGCGAGGAGATCGATCTCGCGCGAGCACTTCGCTGGCTGAAGGAGAACACCGCGGGCCGCGCGCGCCGCGCCATGACGATCGCGCGCGCACTGCTCGTCGGCGGCGCTGACGCAACCAGTCGGGCGTACCTGGAACGGCTGGCGCTTTCCGAGCCCGCGGATTTCCGCGAACGCCTGACGGCGAAACTCGTGCGTCTGGGGTTGCGCGCGACGGCGCGCGAGCGTTCGACGGCTACTTCGCGAACAGCCTCGATGGATCCTTGAACGCCTTGAATTCGAGCGCGTTGCCCGACGGGTCGTACAGGAACATCGTCGCCTGCTCGCCTGCCTGCCCGGCGAAACGGATGCCGGGCTCGATCTCGAAGCGAGTGCCCATGCCGCGCAGCCGCTCGGCGAGCGTGTGCCAGCTGTTCCATTCCAGGACGATCCCGAAGTGCGGCACGGGCACGTCATGCCCGTCGACTTCATTGTGGTGAACGTATTTTTGTTTGCCGGGATCGAGGTGCGCGACCACCTGGTGGCCGAAAAAATCGAAGTCCACCCATTCGGCGCTGCTGCGCCCCTCGGGACATCCGAACACCCCGCCGTAAAAACCGCGTGCCGCCTCGAGGTCGTGAACTGGAATGGCGAGATGGAACGGCTGCGGCATCAACGATGGACTTAGAAAATCTGCGCGGCGACCTGCAGCAGAATGACTGCGACACAAAGCGCCTTCGTGCACTTCTCGATCATGGCCAGCTCCCTCGACTATCGACCTTCCCACCATTCGTCGCGCGCGCGCACGGCGAGGTCGGGATGATCGGAAAACAATCCTGTGACTCCGGCGTCGAGCAGCGCGTGGATTTCCGCTTTGAGGTCACCCTTGGCCGCGACGTCGCCCGAGGATCTTAAATCAACTGGCAGGAATTCGTTCTCCGCCCGCAGCGTCCAGGGATGCACCCCCAGGCCCTTGGCCCGGGCACGCCGGGCCAGGCCGGTATCTTGGGCCTTGCCACTCGAATAATTGACGATCATGGCCTTATGAGGGCCGATCGCGTCAGCATAGGAGGCGATCTCCGTCAATCCGGCGTCGCTCAAGAGGTCCAGGTAGGTACGCGCGTCGCGCACCTCGGCGAAATCGGCCGGCTGCCCGGTGGGAGAAATGAGCTGAACCAGCGGCAGATCGGTGCGGCGGCGCAGCATTTTCAGATTGCCGACCTCGAACGACTGGATGCAGATCGGATCGCTGCGCTTCGAGTACCCGTGGCGGCGCAGTGCGTCAAGCATCGCGCCGTCGAAGTGCAGCCCGAGCCTGGCGAAATAGGTCGGGTGCTTGGTTTCCGGATACACGCCGATACGCGGCGGCGGGGGCAGACCCGCCGCACGCGCATTCGCCGCGCGTTGCGCGTCGGCTGCGGCCACGAGGTCGAGAACTTCGTCGAACGTGGGAACCTGGAATACGCCGTCGTAACGCGTATTCGCGCGGCGCAATTCCGGCAGCCTCTCGCGCGCGCGCAGTGTTTTCAGCTCCGCAAGCGTGAAGTCCTCGGTGAACCAGCCGGTGATCTTTTCGCCGTCGATGAGCTTGGTCGTGCGCCGTGCGGCGAACTCGGGATGCGATGCCACATCCGTGGTGCCACCGATCTCGTTCTCGTGCCGCGCGAGCAGCGCCCCGTCCTTCGAGATCACGAGGTCGGGCTCGACGTAATCCGCCCCCTGCTGGATCGCGATGAAATAGCCCGCGAGCGTGTGTTCTGGCACGTACCCGCTGGCCCCGCGGTGCGCTATGACAAATGGACGGATATCCGCGGCAAGCCCGCTCGCCGTCATGAGAACTGTGCCCGCGAACGCCGATGCGACGTAACGCCAGAATGACCCGCGATGCCGAGTCTGCTTGCACTTGGACATCGAAGGTCTCTTTCCAACTGGGGAGTAGCGCCCATGAAAACGGTTGTCGTCCTGGTCGGCAGCGTGGCCGTCTGCTTGCGGAAGCTTACGGCGCGTAATGCGGCTTGTCTCGCCACGAGTCTCGCGATGGGTTTCGCGCTCGCGGGATGCGCCAGCGATCCCGAACCCGTGGTGCTGGGGCAACCCACCACGGTGGTTCCGCTCAACGACTACTGCGCGGTCGCGCAGAAGGAAATCGCCTCGTCGCGCGTGCCCGCGCGCAACGTTCTGGTCAGCGACTACCAGGCCTTCACGCGCGCGACACCCTCGCTCAATCCGCTCGAAACGATGCAGTTTGTCGGATACGCGGATCCGCAGCGGCTCAAGGCGCGCATGATCTCCTGCAAGCTGCACAGCCCCGAACGGATCCGGGCCGAATACGGCGCCACCGCCGCCGGCGAACCTTCGAGCTGCGCGCGCCTCAATCGCCGCGCGCTCGATGCGGTCATGGCCTCTCTCACCGAGCGTGAAAAGAAGAAGATGCCGTTCAAGGGCACCATCGGCGTGATGCTCGAGCCCGACCTGGTCGCGAGCAGCGAGGGCGAATGGCTCGAGGCGTTCACGATGGTCGAAGCCGATGCCGGCGGCACGCTGCGCATCCGGGCCAAGTCCCTGCGCGCGGCCGGGGCCGCGCAGGCGCGCAACAAGTCCGCGCCTTCCGGCCAGTACTGCCACCTGATCGCGCCCGAGTACCTCAAGCGGATCCTTACGGGCGACGTACTGTTGCCTCAGGCGGAATTTCCAGAGCGCGCGCGGTCGGCCAGCCGGTGACGTTGCTGATAAGCTCGATGGCGTGACGACCGTCGCCGCGCCATATTCCCGTCCCGAAGAACTCGCCCATTCGCTGACCGCGGGCCTCGGCATCGTCGCCTGCGCGTTCGCGATTCCGTGGCTCGCCTGGGTCGCCTTCCCGGATCCGTGGCGCCTGACTACCGCGCTGGTGTTCGGACTCAGCGCGCTCGCGATGTTCGTGACGTCGGTGATCTACCACGCCGCGCGCGATCCGGCGCGCAAACTCTCGCTGCGCAAGCTCGACCACTCGGCGATCTATCTACTGATCGCCGGCACGTACACGCCGATCGCGCTGGTGGCGATGGACAGGGCGTGGGGCTGGGCGTTGTTTGGAACGGTGTGGGCACTGGCGGTCCTCGGCATCGTCGCGAAGACCACGGTGGGATTCCGTTTTCCCAAGCTGTCGGTCGCGTTGTACCTCGGGATGGGGTGGATCGCGGTGATCGCGATCAAGCCGATGATCGCGGCGCTGAGCACGTTCGAGCTCGCATGGATCGCGGCCGGCGGAATCCTCTACACGGCCGGCGTGCCGTTCTACGTCTGGAAGACGCGCCGTTACACGCACGCGGTGTGGCACCTGTTCGTGCTCGGCGGTGTCGCCTGCCATTTCGTCGCAGTGCTGAGCGTGGTGACCCCGCCCGCGGCGTGATCCCGACTACTTCTTGCGGGCCGCTTTCTTCTTCGCGGTCTTGCGCGCCGGCTTCCTCGCGACCTTCTTCGCCGGATTCCGGACGGCCTTTCTCGCGGCAACTTTCCTGGCCGGTTTCTTCGCCCGCTTCGCGACCGGTTTCTTCGCCGGTTTCCTGGCGGTTTTCTTCGCGGCCTTCCTGGCGGCCTTTGCGGCAGCCTTCCTGGCGGGCTTTTTCCCGGTCTTGGTGACGGCCTTCTTCGGTGCGGGGGCAGCGACCTGCTTCGCCGCGAACTTGCCGTCGGGCGCCGCCGGGGCCGCGCCTTCCGAGCCGCGCAGCTGGTCGATGATGGCCGGGTTCTCGAGCGTCGAGAGATCCTGCGCGATGTCCTCGTTGCGCGCGATGGCGCGCAGCAGGCGTCGCATGATCTTGCCCGAGCGCGTCTTCGGCAGGTTGTCCGCGAAACGGATGTCGTCGGGGCGCGCGATGGCGCCTAACTGCTCGGACACCCAGTCGCGCAGGACCTTCGTGAACGATTCCGCGGCTTCGCCGGTCGGCCGGTCTCCCCGCAGGACGACATACGCGAATACCGACTCGCCCTTGATCTCGTGCGGCTTGCCGACCACCGCGGCCTCGGCGACCTTTGGATGTGCGACCAGCGCGGACTCGATCTCCATCGTGCCCAGGCGGTGGCCCGCGACGTTCAGCACGTCGTCGATGCGACCCATGATCCAGAAGTAGCCGTCCTTGTCGCGATGCGCGGAGTCGCCCGCGACGTAGTAGCGGTTCTGGAAGGTCTCCCAGTAGGTGCTGATGTAGCGATCGTTGTCGCCCCAGATCGTGCGCAACATCGATGGCCAGGGCTTGCGGATCACGAGATATCCGCCCGCGTCGGCGCCCTGCACCTCGTCTCCGCGCGCATCGACGATGGTCGCGTCGATGCCGGGCAGCGGCTGCGTGCACGACCCCGGCTTCGTGGCGGTGGCGCCCGGCAGCGGCGAAATCATGATGGCGCCGGTCTCGGTCTGCCACCACGTATCGACGATCGGGCAGCGGCCACGGCCGATGTTCTCGTGGTACCACATCCACGCTTCGGGATTGATCGGCTCGCCCACCGAGCCCAGCAACCTGAGCTTCGTGAGGTCGTAGCGGGCCGGTATGTCGTCGCCGAGCTTCATGAGCGCGCGGATGGCGGTGGGCGCGGTGTAGAAGATCGTGACGCCCTGCGATTCGCAGACCTGCCAGAACCGTCCCGGGTGCGGGTAGGTAGGCGCGCCTTCGTAGATCACGATGGTGGCGCCGGCCGCGAGCGGCCCGTACGCGACATAGCTGTGGCCGGTGACCCAGCCGATGTCGGCCGTGCACCAGAAGACGTCGCTGTCGTTGAGGTCAAACACCCACTTCGAGGTGAGCTTCGCGCCGAGCAGGAAGCCGGCGCTCGAATGCTGGATGCCCTTCGGCTTGCCGGTCGAACCGGACGTATACAGCAGGAACAGCGGATGTTCCGCGTTGACCCACGTCGGTTCGCACACCGGCGCCTGTCCCTCGATGACGTCGTGCCACCACAGGTCGCGCCCTTCGCGCATCGCGACGTCCTGCTGCGTGCGCTTCAACACGATGACGTGGCGGATGCTCGGGCACCCCGAGGCGAGCGCCTTGTCCGCGGCATCCTTGAGGTCGATGGTCTTCCCGACGCGCCAGCCGCCGTCCGCGGTGATCAACACCGTGGCACCCGCGTCCTCGATGCGGTCCTTGAGCGACATCGCGGAAAATCCGCCGAACACGACCGAATGAATGGCGCCGATGCGCGCGCACGCGTGCATGGCGACGATCGCTTCCGGGGTCAACGGCATGTAGATGACCACGCGGTCGCCCTGCTTGACGCCGAGCGACGCCAGCGCGTTCGCGAACCGGCAGACATCCGCGTGCAGCTCGCGATACGACACGTGGCGCACGTCGCCCGGCTCGCCGACGAAGGTCACCGCGGTCTTGTGGCCGCGCTCTTCGAGGTGCACGTCGAGGCAGTTGTAAGAGACGTTGAGCTCGCCGTCCGTGAACCAGCGGTAGTTCGGTGCCTGCGATTCGTCCAGTGTCACCGAAAAAGGATTGTGCCAGCGCAATTCCGATTGCGCATGCCGGGCCCAGAAGCCCTTGTAATTGCTGGCCGCTTCGGCGCGCATCTTCTCGATGTCCGCTGCCTTGAGCCGGGCTTTTTCGACGAATTCCCGCGCGGGGGCGAAGCTGCGTTCTTCGACGAGAACGGATTTGATGTTTTGACTGCTCACGGGCGCGAAGTGTAAACCGAAACTCCCGTTCGTCAGTCTCAAAGCCCGTCAGCCGAGAAATCCCCGGGGGATGATCATGAAATCGAAGATCTGTCTGATGTTATTGGCGCTCGGGCCCGCCGCGGCGTTCGCCTGGGCAGATGAGTGCAAGTTCCGCGCGGATCGCGCCGGCGGTGTCGATGCCAAAGGTGTCGAAAAGGTCATCTTGCGCGCGGGCGCGGGCGACCTGAAGGTGATCGGCCGATCCGATGCGGTACGCATCGAGGCGCGCGGAATCGCGTGCGCTTCCAAACAGGAATTGCTCGATGCCGCCCAGCTCAGCGTGCGCCGCGACGGCAACGTGGTGATCATCGAGACCGTACTTCCGCAGGACGACGCCAACTGGTTGTCCGGCGCGAGCGGTCACGCGCACATCGAACTCGGCGTCGCACTGCCCACGACCATCGCGGTCGAGGCGGTCGACTCGAGCGGCGATGCGTCGTTCGAAGATCTCGAATCACTGCAATTACAGGACAGCTCCGGCGATCTCGAGATCGAGCGGATCGCCGGGCTCGCCGACGTCACAGACAGTTCCGGAGACCTGGAAATCGAAGGCGCGGGCAGCGCGCGGGTGCGTGACAGTTCGGGCGACATCGAAATCGAGGACGTGCGCGGCGACGTCGAGGTCACCGCGGACAGCTCGGGCGACATGCGCATTCGTGAGGTCGCGGGTAGCGTGCGCGTATTGCAGGACAGCTCCGGCGGCATCCGCATCGAGGACGTGAAAGGCAGCGTCGTCGTGGAGCAGGACAGCTCGGGCGACATCTACGCGGCGCGCGTGGGCGGAGACTTCAGCGTGAACGGCGACAGCTCGGGAAGCATCGAGCACGAAGCCGTGCGCGGCGCGGTGCACATGCCCGCGAACAAGCGCGGCAGGGACGAAGACGTCGAGCGTTAGGCCGCCGCGAGCAGCGGCAGCAGGGCCAGGCGCTCGGCCTGCTTGCGCAGCATCGGCCCGAAATTGTGGCGATCGAAGAATGCGGTGAGCCCGGTCATGTCCGGCGCGCGTCGCACGAGTTCGCTGTGCGTGATCTCCCAGGGCATGTTGCAGGCGATCTCGGTGAGCTGGCGCGCCAGAAACGCCGCCTCGCGATGTTCGAGCAATTTCGCCGCGAGTTTGGCCGCGCCGCGGATCGGAATCGACGCCACCATGTCGAGGTTGTCGTAGAGCTCTTCGAGCGAGGCGAACTCCCGCATCAGCGCGGCGGCGGTCTTCGCGCCCACACCGGGCACGCCGCGGATGTTGTCGACGCTGTCGCCCATCAGCGCGAGAAAATCGGCGAAGCGCTCGGGCGCGACGCCGAATCGATTCTCTATCTCGTGGTAGCGGTAGTAGGCGTTGTCGGTGTAGTCCCAATACACGTCCCCGGCACGGATGAGCTGCGCGAAGTCCTTGTCGCGGGTCACGAGAGTGGCCGGCAATCCTGCGCGCCGGCAGCGCGTCATCAACGTGCCGACGATGTCGTCCGCCTCGTACTCGGCGTGGCTGAACGCGGGAATTCCCGCGTGGTGGCAGAACTCGCGGCAACGTTCGAATTGCAGCTTGAGATCTTCGGGCGGGGGCTCGCGGTTCGCCTTGTAGGCGGGATAGATGCGATTGCGGAAGGAGGTGGACAGGCTCTCGTCGAATGCGACCGCGATGTATTGCGGCTTCGCGCGCTCGACGAGATCTCCCAGGAACCGGGCGAAACCGAAGGTCGCGTGCGCGGGATATCCGTCGCGGTCGGTCATGTCCGGCGGCATGGAGTAATACGCGCGGAAGACGTAGACCGAGGCGTCGATGAGGTAGATCACGCGCGCATGATAATCGCAGCGGGCGCGCCGCGGCGCGTCCGTCGAACCGGCTTCAGGCCACCTGGCCCATCCCACCGCCCGTGATCTCCGCCGGATCGGGATCCATGAAAAAGCCGGATTCGATCCGGTGCAATGCCGCGTCCACCATCGACGCGAACAACTCGGCGGTTTCGCGCAGTGTCTGGGTCGCGAGCCCCAGGTCGCGCGGTCGGATGACGATCTGGCGGCAACACCGTGCGACGTGCTGGTCGCGCAACTCGTCGTTGAGCGTGCCGGCCATGAGCGCGTTGAGAGCTCTTTCCGGGACGCCACCCAGCCGCGCGGATCCGACCCACAGTGGATAGAACAGCCGCGGCATGCGCTCGAAGAACCAGAGGTAACCGACGAGCCCCACCGCGGCGCGCTCCGTGAGCTGATAGTGCGCGTACGCCGCGAGTGCGATCGTCTGCGGCAGCGGCGTCAACGACACCCGATCGAGCGAATGGATACCGAGGGCACGCAGGTCCTCGAGAAAGGATCCGCCTTGATCGAATCCCAGCGCCGGCACGGCAAGGAGGTTCTGCCACGCGCTCCTCTCTTCCGGCCGTACGACGTCGGCGGCCACCTCGCAAAGACGCGAATGCACGTTGATGACGTGGTGCAGCTCGAGCAGCAGTTGCCGATGGGTCGTCGTGTCGGTCGGAACTGTTCGGAACCGGTCCAGGACCTTCCCGAAGGTCAGCGTGCGCGTGAGCATCTCGAATTCGTGGAGAAAAACGTCCGCGCTATTCATTACTTAGCCCATTCTCTGGTGGGTTTTTCTGCCTGTCCCCTAAGTAGTGTCATGACTTCGGGGTTTCTCTCACCTGCGACTGTCATAACTAAAAGTATTTTTAATCAAGGACTTGCTACAAACCCTGCCTCCTTTCTCTAATCGTGATTGCGGCGTGGCGTATGTGCCTGTAAACATTGATTTCGCGGCACAGGGACGTGCGCACTTCTGGCACGGTCGCGGTATCGGTAAAAGAAATAGATGTTCCGATCTGGGCTCCTCGCTTCCACCCGCGGCTCGTCTCCGGGCCGCCTCCGCGCCCTGGGCGTAGCCTGCGCGATCGTGGCGGCGTCGTGCGGTGGCGTGTTCGAACCCCAGCCGCTGGTCGAGTTCTCCACCGAGTTGCTGGTCCAGGGTGACAAACCGCAGGAGTTCACCCGCAGCCTGCGCGCCGGCACCTATCTAGTCGAAGTGCGCGAACGTGACATCGACCTGCGCGTGAAGATCGAAACGGACGAGCGGCCGATCGAGCTCGCCGACGCCTACCTGCGCCACGGGTTACATCGCACGGTGATCCAGTTGCCGCACGCCCAGGCGGTGCGCGTCACGCTCACGAGTGTCGATCAGCGTGATTGGCGCGCACCCGCGGCGGTGCGCATCCTGCGCTGGCCCGATTCGGCGGGCGCTCGTCGCGATGAACGCCTGCTCGGGTTCATCGCGCTCGGCAAGGGCAACGAGCTGGTCGCCGGTCCGGATACCACGAGCTGGCGTGCCGGCGTGCGTTCGCTGCGCGTTGCCGCGGAGCATTTCGACGCGGCCGGCGACACCCGTTCGCTCGCGGAAACCGAGTACCAGCGGGGCTTCGCGGAATTCAACCTGCTGTTCGATTTCGAGGCGGCGCGCAGGAGCGCGGAGCTGGCGCGCGCGCACTATTCGAACGTCGACGATCCGATGGGCGCGGCGCGAGCGGGAGTACTGCTGAGTCTCGCCGAGCTGAATCTCGTGGAC
The DNA here is from genome assembly GCA_023433515.1 of Pseudomonadota bacterium. Taxonomy (GTDB): domain Bacteria; phylum Pseudomonadota; class Gammaproteobacteria; order Steroidobacterales; family Steroidobacteraceae; genus CADEED01. The sequence continues at coordinate 10,707 of JAEZCN010000021.1, read as the reverse complement.
GAGAAGAACGGCGGCAAGGAGGCCCGGCTCGCGACGATCAGCGCGCGCATGATCGAACTACGCAAGTTCTTCGATGCGAACGACGCGCCTTCCGACGCGATGCAAGCCTTATCCCTCGGCGTCCGGCCCGACGAGATCCGCGGGCGCTACGACCAGATGGCGAAGGCGTACCGGGAAGTCATGGACCGGGCTCGTGCCCGCGACGACAAGTTCTTCATCGCGGGCGCCACGCAGAACCTGGCCTACGTCGCGAACCGAAATGGCGAAGTCGCCAGGGCCGCGGCAATGTACGAGTCGGTTCTGCCGCTCATCGAGCGAGATCGCAATCCGGACCTGCACGCGACGGTGACCGCGAATCTCGCCAACGCGTTCATTTCGCTGGGCGAATTCGACCGCGCGCTGGTGCTCCATAGCGAAGCGCTCGAGATGTTCAGCGCGCGCGGCGACGTGGGACAGACCGCCCGCATCCTCGCAGCGCTCGGCGCCATCCAGTTCCGCACCGGCGATGTCCAACGCGCCCTGCAGTCGCTGCGCAGCGCGCTGCCGCTGTTCGAGAGCGCCGGTGACATGGTCGGACTTTCATCGGCGCTGCGCCTCACCGGCAATGCCGCCGCCGAGCTGGACCAACACGACCTCGCGCTCGAATACCTGCGCCGCGCCGAGCAGATCTCGCCCGTCGACGACATCACGGAACGTACGCGCGTACTCATCGCCGGCGAACTGCGCGAGCTGGGCAACCTGCGCGGCGCGGATTTGCTGCTCGCGGAAGTGCTGCGTACCCGCAACGAACAGACGCGCGCGGATGCGCTCGCGGAGCGCGCGCGGCTCAGGCAGCGCCAGCAGCGTCCCGCCGAAGCGCTTGCCGATCTGCGCGCGGCCGACGCGATCTACGCGCGCCTCAAGCTCGATTTCAATCGCATCGATACCAGCTCGGCGCTTGCGCTCGCACTGCTCGACGCGGGCGACGCGCGCGGCGCGGGCACCGCGGCCGACACCGCCATCGCGATCGAAAGGCGAATCCGAGTGAAGTCGGCCAACCCGGAATTGCGCGCGCGTTTCCTCTCGGCGAGTTACGCACCCTACGAGGCGCGCATCGAAGCCGACCTCGCGGGCGCTTCGGCGGGCGACAAGGATGCGTCGTGGCGGGCGTTTCGCACCGCTGAAGCGATTCGGGCCCGCTCGCTGGTCGACCGGCTCACGCACACCGCACAGGCGCCCGTTGCGCCGCGCGACGCGGCGAGCGAACTGCTGCGCGAGAAGATGACCGCCCTGCAGGTCGATCTCGAACGGCGTACGCGCAAGGTCCGCACGGACGACGAGGCGATCCTGCAGATCCGTCGCAAGATCGACGAAACGCGTGCCCAGCTCGAGGCGCGATCGCTGGTCATGCGTGGCATCGAAGCGAGCAACGGTCTCGCCATGCCCCCCTCGCTCGAGGCGGTGCAGGCGGCGCTGCCGCCCGATACCGCGGTACTCGCCTATTTCGTCGGCAACCGCCGGTCGCATGCATGGCTGCTGACGCGCAACGATCTGCGGCATGCCGCGCTGCCGGGAAAACGCGCGCTCGATGACATCGTCAATTCGTTCGTGGAGCTGCAGCGCGCGGGAGAGCGGACCTCCGCCCAGACTCCGATTGCTTCGGTGGCCGCCAGCCTCCTCAAGGGCGTGAACGCCAGGCGACTGCTGGTGCTGCCCGATGGGCCGCTCAACGGACTGCCCTTCGCCGCGCTGCCCCTGTCCGACGGCAAGTCGCGCGAACTGCTCCTCGACCGGTATGTGGTGACCGCGGCGCCCTCGCTCGCGCTCGCCCTGCGCCGCGGCGAATCGCCCGCGGTCGTGCCGCGGCGCGTCGCCGTTGTCTCGGATCCCGTGTATACGCCCGACGACCGTCGTCTCAATCTCGCGGCCAACCCACCTACTAACTACCGCGGCGAGATCCCGGTCGGAAGGCTGGCGCGACTGCCGTATTCCGCAATCGAGGCGCGCGCCGTGGTGCACGCCTTCGAGGGCGCCGACGTGATCGAGCTCGCGGGCTTCAACGCGACCGCGCGGCGAGTGATCGAATTGCCGTCGAGCGAGCTCGACGTACTGCACTTCGCGACGCACGCGGTGGCACGCAAGGATGCCCCCGAGCAGTCGGCGCTGTTCCTGAGCGAGTTCGCGGCCGATGGATCGACTCTCAAACTCGATCGCCTCACCACCGACGACATCGTGCGCAGCGGCCTGCGTGCCGACGTGGTGGTATTGAGCGGATGCGCCACCGGCGACGGCCGCGAACTGCGCGGCGAAGGCGTGCTCGGGCTCACGTATGGATTCCTCGCCAACGGATCGAGCACCGTGGTCGCATCGCTGTGGCCGGTCGAGGACGCCCTGACGGCACGCTTCATGGAGGAGTTCTACGCTGCTTACCGCGCGAGCGGACGCGCCGCCGATGCACTGCGCACCGCGCAGCTGCGTACGCGCGGATCGGGCTCGGAATCGGTCTGGTCCAGCTTCGTAGTCCGGGCGAATCGACTGCCCTGACGCCGAACCGGACGTCTTCCGCTTCCGGCAGTCTAACTACTTTCGGATGATCGTCCGCGGGATGCGGAGCGCCCCGGCTCTCCCGGTGCCCGATAGCGCGAATCCCGCGGGCATTCTTATTAAGTGTCACGACATCGCGATTTCTCCCACCCATCCGGCCCTTCTTTCGAAAATAATTTCGGCGGACCGCTGCTACAAACCCTGCCTACAATATCCTTCGCGGATTGCGGCAGAATGGCTCTCGATTACGGACAAGAGCCCCTCTCGCCGGGGTTTTCCTCGCAAATCTCATGCGCGATCGCGACGCCAAGTATCTGGAGAACATCCCGCGCGCTCGCGACGCGAAAATCGTTTGCGCGTGCGTTGCGCTCGCCCTGTCCGCGTGCGCGAAGGATCCGCGGGCGGATCTCGCGCCCCACCTATCGCGAACGGTCACGCTGACCGGAGACGAACATCCGAGCGTCGAGCACGACCTGACTCCCGGTGCGTGGCTCGTCGAAGTTCGCGAGCAGGGCGTGGACTTGCGCGTCATCGTCGAGACCGCGGATTCGCGCAGCGAACTCGTCGATCACGTTCCGCGCCACGGACTGCATGCCCAGGTAGTGAGAGTCACGGCGCCGACCCGTCTCTCGATCGAGCTCTGGAGCGCGGATCACCGCAAGAAAGTCGGACAGGGCATCATATCCATCGCGCGCTGGAGCAGAACGGCGGAGGCGCCGGCCGGCGAACTGGAACGCGGGTTCGAGGCTTTCGGGGTGGCCGGAACGCAGGTGGCCCTCAATACCCCCGAGGCCCACACTCGCGCCGCCGACAAGCTGCACGAGGCCATCACGCATTTCGCGGCCGCGGGAGACGATGCCGCGCACGCGCAGGGTTACTACACGCTGGCGAATCTGCAGTATCGCGCCCGGGATGAATTCACGGCGGCGATACGCGCCACCGAGGCCGCCAGCAAATCGTTCCGCGCGTCGGACGACGATCTCGGCGTGCAGAACTCCGAGACCTTGCGCGCGGCCGCCGAGATCGAACTCGCTACGGCCATGAACGCCGGCACACAGCGCGCGGAACAGGGGGCGCTGTTCGAGACCGCCGACCGGCGACTCGCGAACGCGACTGACTACTTCATCGCGAACGCGCAGCCGATCCGTGCCGCCTACGCGGTGAACATGCGCGGTATCGGCGCGCTCAACGTCGGCGATTACGAACGCGCGGGCAGGCACTTTGCGCAGGCGGTCGAAATGTCGCGCCAGAACGGCGACGTCGCCGAGCAGGCGAAGTCGCTCGGGAATCTCGCCTGGGTCCACAACCGGATGGGATTCATCGGCCAGGCCGCGGATGAATACGAAGCGTTGTTGCCCTTGTTCGAGCGCGATCGCCAGCCGACGCAATACGCCATCGCGCTTTCGAACTACGGCTTCTGCCTGATCGCGCTCGGCGAGTTCGATCGCGCGCTCGAGGTCGATACCGAGGCACTGGCGCTGTTCACCGCGAACGGCCGCAAGCTCGAACGCGCGACGACGCTGTCGGCGCTCGCCAGCCTGCAGCTGCGGATCGGCGACAATGCGCGCGCGCTCGAAACCGCGCGGGCCGCCATCGCGGAGCAAGGCCAGGTTGGCGACACGCAGGGCCAGGCGAGCACGTTGCGTCTCGCCGGCAACGCCGCGGCGGCGCTCGAGCGCCACGAGGCGGCGCTCGAGTTCCTGCGCAAATCCGCGCAGATCGACGGCAATCCGAATGGGGTTGCGCGGACGAGGGTCCTGATTGCACGTGAGCTGCGCGCCATCGGCAACCTGCGACAGGCCGCCGCCGAGCTGGACCTCGCGTCGGCGTCGACCAATCCGCTCGTGAAGGCCGAAGTGCTCGACGAGCGCGCGCGATTGCAGCTCGCGCAGGGAAAGACCGCCGAGGCGATCGAAACGCTGCGCGCCGCGGACGAGCGATATACGAAGCTCGGCCTGGAGTTCAATCGCATCGAGACCAGCACCGCGCTGTCGCGGGCGTTGCTCGCCGGGCGGGACATTCGCGGAGCGGCCGCGGCGGCCGATGAAGCCGTGAAGATCGTCAACCGCATTCGCACGGGTTCCGCGAATCCCGAGTGGCGTGCGCGTTTCCTGTCGGCGCGTTATGCGCCTTACGAGGCGCGCATCGCCGTCGATTTCGCCGACACCCAGGAAGTGGATCGCGCCTGGCACGCATTCCGCCGCGCCGAAGAGGTGCGCGCGCGATCGCTCGCGGACGAGCTCGCGGTCGACGATCGTCATCGAAAGACCGCGGTCGACCCCGTGCAGGAGCAGTTGCGCGCCAAACTCACCGCGCAGCAGTTGCGACTCGAAACGCGAATGCAGCGGCAGGACGTCGACGACGCGGACACGCTCGAATTGCGGCGCGCCATCGAGGAAACCCGCGCGCAGATCGACGCGAGTCGGCGGTCCGTGGCCACGAGCGCCTTCACGCTGCCCGAGTCGATGTCGCGCGTACAGGCGCAGCTACCGGCCGAGACGGCGGTCCTCGCGTATTTCGTCGGCGACGCTTCTTCGCACGGCTGGCTCCTGACACGCCGAGAGCTGCGCCACATGGCGTTGCCCGGCCGCGCCGAGCTGCAACGCGCGATCGACGAAGCCGTCGTCGCGCAGCGCGGTTCGAGCGCGCCGCTCGCGCAACGGTCGTTGAGCGCGACACTGCTCGGCTCGCTCCTCGATTCGATGAGCGAGAAGCGCCTGCTCGTGATCCCCGATGGCCCACTCAACGACGTGGCGTTCGCCACGCTCGATCGCGCGGGCAGCGGCGAAATGCTCATGGACAGCGTCGTGCTGGGTTACGCGCCTTCGCTGGCGCTCGCGATGAATGCGCCGCAGCGTGCGCCATCTCCCGCGCGACGCGTGGCGGTGATTTCGGATCCCGTGTACGCGCCGGACGATCGGCGGCTGGTGGACAGGCTGGGAAACTGGCGCGGGCCGCCGCCGGCGTCGACCACGAACCTGACGCGGCTGCCGTATTCGGCCCTCGAGGCGCGCGCAGTGGTGAAAGCGCTCGGCGAGCAGGACGCGATAGAACTTTCGGGATTCGATGCGACGTCGGAGCGCGTGCTGCAACTGCCCTCCGACGAGCTCGCCGTCCTGCATTTCGCCACGCACGCGATCGCGCGCAAGGATTCGCCCGAACAGTCCGCTCTCTACCTGAGCGAGTACGCCCGGGACGGCAGCCTGCGCTCCGATGCCCGCCTCACGGCGAGCGACATCGCGCGCACCGGGTTGAAGGCCAACATCGTCGTGCTCTCGGGTTGCGCCACCGGCGACGGCGGCAAGCTGCGTGGCGAGGGCGTGCTCGGTCTCACCTACGGATTCCTGGCCAACGGGTCGCGCTCGGTCGTCGCCTCGCTCTGGCCCATCGAGGACGCCGCGACGGCGCGCTTCATGAACGAATTCTATCGCGCCTACCGCGAGTCCGGGCGGGCAGCCGACGCGCTGCGCGCCGCGCAACTGCGCACGCGCGGCCACACGTCGTCTTCGGTGTGGGCGAGTTTCGTGGTGCGGGCAAACGAATTCCCGTGAAGCCCGCGCTCTGTAGTTAGGTCAATCCAGAGTAAAACAGGAGTCGCTCATGTTCAGGAAACTTCGGCAAGGGGCTGGAAGGCGTGGCATCGCTGCGGGGGCAGCATTGCTCGTGGTGGCGTCGCTGGCGCTCGCGGGCGACGGCATCGACGATGCCCTCGCGGGCTGGATCGGTCGTGAATTCACGATCGAAACGTCCAACATCACCGACTCGATCCCGGTCGGTGGCAAGCTCACTTTCGTCTACGACAGGGATGATGAAGTGGTCCGCGTGTGCACGCGCACGGGTCCGAACCAGCGCAGCCCATGGCGCAGCGACTTCGCGTCTCCGTGCAGCGTGACGCTCAGGTTCACGCGCGGGCAGCGTTATTGCACGGTCGAGGACGTGAACACGGGCAATGCGGAAATCCTTTCCGCCTGCCATCGCCTGCGCAGCCGCGAAGTGGCCATGAAGCCCAAGATGGATCGTGGCGGTATCGAGCTGCAGGACATGCTCGTGTTCCTCGTCCAGGTCGAGCCGGGCTCGAAGAGCAAGCACGCCATCTCGATCCTGGTCGACTCGCCGGCCCGAGTGACCATAGACGGCAGTGCAATGGGCAAAGATTGAAGCCACGTGCGCCAGCGCGGCGATTCGGCTCGGTACTGCTGTCGGTGACGGCAGCGGCATCGATGGCCGCATCGTTTGCGCTGGCCACGGTCCCGCAGGTTTGCGGTAGCGCACAGGCGTGGAGCGATCAACGGGCTCCCGCGGCACTCACCGGGTACCTGGCGACACTCGGCGGTGAAACTTTCGATCTGCGCGCGGTGTGCGCGCGATGGGCGGCAACGTTCTCCCGTCGTCACCGTGCGTTGGCCGACCGCGCCCCGTCCGTCGATCCGCAACCCGCGCGTTTCATCCTGTTCCCCAGCGCCGCCACCGACGTGGATGGCCTCGCGCGCTGGCTGTCGCGCAGCTCGGGAGTGCGCGAAGTGGAAGTCGCCCAGCGATTCGTCGTCGCGAAATTCGGCCGCCGCGTGTCGGCGTCGCGCCTGCGGGAGCTGATCGATGCGCCGCAGGTCGGGTACGCCGAGCCCGATTGCGACGGCCCCGATTTCCTGACGACTTCGGTGGCCAGCGCGCCGGAGTCGGCGCCGCGTTGCTGGCTGCGCAGCGCGCGCGCCACGTTCCCCAACGATCCGTGCATGGAGGACCTGTGGGGCCACAAGTTGATCGGGTGGGACTCGAAGGTTGCCGCGCGTTCCCTGCCGAGGCTCGTCGCCGTGCTCGATTCGGGCATCGACGCGACTCACGAGGATCTCGCACGCAACATCGTGCTGAGCGTCGGCATGCACGAGCCTCCCCGCTCTGAGGGCATGCAGTTGAATCGCCTGTGCGCGACCAGCGGACGCTGCAATCCGCACGGTACGGAGATGGCCGGCACCATCGGTGGACGCATGGACAACGGGATCGGCGTCGCGGGCGTGGCGCCGAACAGCCAGTTGCTGCCCATCGTGATCAGCAAGCTCGACAGCCGCCTGCTCGGGCGCCTTTCGACCATCGCGGAGGGCATCGACGCCGCGGTGCTCGACGACGTCGACATCATCAACATAAGCGCCAAGTGGCCGGTAGACAGTCGCGCGATTTCCGATTCGGTGCACGCGGCCGTCGCGGAGGGCGATGGCCGCCGGCGACTGTTGGTCACGGGCTACGCCACGAGCCTCGACCTGGACGACAGCGTAAGGGAGTACTTCCCTTCCCAGTACCGATGCCTGCCCGGGGTCGTGGCCGCCGTGCCGACCGATATGCGCGGGCACGAATTGTTCAATCCCGATGTCCGGCCGAATGCGACCGATGGCCGGATTCAGGCGCCCGGCGTGGACATCGTCGTGACAACCACAGAGAATTCCGAGCGTGGTTACGCCCTGTCCGAATCCGCCGGCGCATCGAGCGCCGCGGCCTATGTTTCCGGGGCCGTAGCACTCGTCTGGGGCAGCCCGCCGCTGAACAAATGCGACGCCCAGGAAGTTAAGCAATTGCTGTTCTGCAGGAGCAAGCGCAGCAAGACAACTCGGTATCCGTGGGTTCATGTCAATTTTCTTCGAGAACTCTCCGACATCGATCCCGGTGCCGACTGCCGCACCGCGATGGAGGCGCTCGGCTGCGGCTAACTACCAACCCGGGTCGGGTGTCGCGTGAGCGCCCTTTCCCAGGACGAAATCCAACGCATCGTCGCCGCCGCGCTGACCGGTGACCGGGCCGCCGAATCGCGCATGCTCGCCGCGCTGCGGCCCGGCGTGCTTTCCGTGCTGCGTTACGGCGCTTTCCATCGCTGGATAGACGCCGAGGATCTCACCCAGGAGACGCTGCACATCGTCGTCGAGCGCGTGCGCGCCGCGACCATCGACGACCCTCGCAAGGTGTTCGCGTTCGCCGCGGCGACCGCCCGCAATCTCGCGCTCAACGCGGCGCGCAAGATGCTGCGCCAGCAGACCGTCGTCGATTCGGAGCTCATCGACGAACTGGCGCAGAACCTCGGCATGGAGCAGAGCGACCTGTCCGATTCGGACGATCGCCATCTCGCCCAGGCGGTGGTGGCGCTGCTCGACGAGCTACCCGCCGAGCGCGACCGGCAGCTGCTCATGCGCTTCTATCTAGACGGGATCGACAAACAGGCATTGTGCCGCGAGCTCGGGCTTTCCCCTAAGCACTTCGATCGCGTCCTGCTGCGGGCGCGCACGAGATTGCGGGTCATCATCGAGCGGCGGGCGCCGCACCTGGCATTGGTGCCCCGCGTCACGGCGATTTTGTTGCCGGTCGGCATCTCTTTCACGTTTTGGGTGAGAGTTTTTGGCTCCTGGTGACACAACTCACTCAATGAAACCTTCTGACCGCCAAACTTTCGAAGAACAGCGCCGCCTGGTTTCGCGTTATGTCGCAGGGGATCTGTCGAGATCCGAATGCGCCGAATTCGAAGCGTGGCTGATCGCGTCCCCCGAACTGGCCGCCGAAGTCGAGATGGAACGCCGCCTGCGACGTGGCATGGCGAGCGCCGCACGGCGCGGCTGGCTCAAACGCGGCGCGGTCCGCGGCGACTCGAGCCAGCGTTGGCGTTACGCCGTCGCGGCGGGACTGGTAGGCGCCGTCGCACTGAGCCTTTCGGTCATGTCGCCCCGGACCGGCCAGCACACCGAACTGCCGCTGGCCGACGCGGACTCGAAACCCACGATCCTGGCGCGTGTCGTGCGCCTGGGGTCGATCCGAAGCCTCGGCACTGCCCCCGACATCATCGTCGCGCCCCACGACGCACCGGCCAGCCTGGTGGTCGAGCCCGATGTCGTCGTAATGACGTGCGAAGACGGATCGATCGAACTCGAATGCTTCAACGGAGCAGCGCCGCAGACTCCGCAGTACGCGGAATACGAACTGGACGTCGTCAACCGTCGGGGCTCTAAGCTGGCCTGGCGCTCGGCGCGGCAGGCGCCGGCGGATCACCAGCGGCTGTCCTTCGCGATACCGGATCCCGCCAGCCTCGGCGCGGGCGACTATGACCTGCTGGTGCGCGGCCATTCCGCGGATCACGAGGAAGTCGTCGCGCGGTTCTGGCTGCGGGTGGATTGAGACGCGGCCGAAGCAGCCGCCCCGACATCGTCGGGGCCTGCTAGCTAGCTCAGGTATTTCCTGATTCGCGCATGCAGCGGCGAATGTCGCGGGAAGTGCGCGCGCAGGTATTCCATCTGGTCGGCGAGCACGCGCCGGCCCTTCAGGAAGATGTACTCGGCATAGGTCGGCGTGAACGGCACGGCGATGAGCTGCATCTTCGCCTGCTCGGGCGTGCGCGACGCCTTGAGGTTGTTGCAGCGGCGGCAGGCCGCGACCACGTTCGTCCACACGTCACGCCCGCCCTGCGAGAACGGCCGGATGTGGTCGCGCGAGAGTTCCTTCACGGGGAAGCGCTGCGCGCAGTACAGGCAGAAATGCGCGTCGCGCCGGAACAGCGTCTGGTTATTGAGCGGCGGAACGTAGTCGTGCCGCGTGTTGCCCGGGTTGCCGGTGTGTCCCACGGTCGCCACGATCGAATTGACCTCGAGCACGGTGCGCAGACCACTGCGTGCGCTCACGCCGCCATACAACTTGAACAGCGGGCTGCCGCAGGTATAGGCGACCTGCTCCTGGTGATAGAGCCGCGCCGCTTCCTTGTAATCGATCCATTCGAGGGGCATGCCCGACACGTCGGTGCGGAGCACGAGCTGGGAGAGCGCGCGACCGACGTCGCCCGCGATGAGGTGCAGATCATTGCCCAGGCCGTGATCCGCGATATCCAGATCGATGCCCAACATTGGACATGTAAGATAATCCAGCGGTGTGCGAGAATTCAACGCCGCAACACATTCATTTAACACGGGAAAAAGAGGCCATTGGCGGCATTGCCACCGGCCCACCCAAAAAAGGGAAAGCGGGAGTCCATACAAATGCCGATCACGATTGGCGCGCTGCGCGAGAGCGCGCCCGGTGAAACTCGCGTCGCCCTCGTTCCCGAGGTCGTCGACAAGCTGATTGCCGCGGGCGCCCGCGTGTTGCTGGAGCCTGGGGCCGGAACCCGGGCGCAATTCCCCGACGCGCTCTACAAGAAGGGCGAATGGGCGGGTAGTTCGT
>JAEZCN010000242.1 GCA_023433515.1 Pseudomonadota bacterium | reverse complement strand
CCGAGCATGCGGCAGGGTCCGCACCACGGCGCCCAGAAATCGACGAGAACGGGTTGCGACGCCGAGGCGTCGAGGACTTCCTTGGGAAACGTTGCCGTCGTGACGGCGGTGACTGATGAGCTCATGGTCTCGCCTATGGGTGCTGTGCCCGGGATATTCAACGGGCCCGAATCCTTCGATCCCGCTATACCAGTAGAATTTCACGTCATGCAACACTTTCCCCCGCTGGATCGCCCGCATTCCGTCGCCGCGGCGATCAACGAGCAGTACCTGGCCGACGAACAAACCCTGGTCCGCGAACTGGCGGACCACGCGCGTCTGCCGGACAGCGCCGCGAGAAACGTCGGCGCCCGGGCACTCGCGCTGGTGCAGGCCGTGCGCAGCTCGAGCGGCACGGGCGGTGCGCTCGATGCCTTCCTGCGCGAATACAGTCTGGCGTCGCGCGAGGGCGTGATCCTCATGTGCCTCGCCGAGGCGCTGCTGCGCATTCCCGATGGCGAGACCGCGGACCGCCTCATCGCGGACAAGATCCCGAGCGGTGCGTGGGACGATCACCTGGGCGACAGCGAATCGCTGCTGGTCAACGCGTCGACCTGGGGATTGATGCTCACCGGGCGCGTCGTCGCGCTCGATCGGAACGAAGTCGGAGAAGCGCGCTCGTGGTATGCGCGGCTCGTCGGCAGGCTCGGCGAGCCCGTGGCGCGCGCCGCGCTCAAGCAGGCGATGCGCATCCTGGGTCACCAGTTCGTGATGGGTCGCGACATCGAGGGGGCGCTCGAGCGTGCGGGCGGCAAGGAAGAACGCGACTATCGTTATTCGTTCGACATGCTGGGTGAAGCCGCGCTGACACGCGCGGACGCCGAGCGTTATCGCGAGAAATATTCCGCGGCCATCGCCGCGGTCGGGCGCGCGGTGGAGAAACGCGAGTCGATCACGGCGCGGCACAGCATCTCGATCAAACTATCCGCGCTGCATCCACGATACGAGTTCGCCCAGGTGGACCGCGTGATGAAGGAGCTGTACCCGGCAGTGGAGCAGCTGGTGCGCGAGGCGCGCGACGCCGGCATCGGCGTCACGCTGGACGCGGAGGAAGCCGACCGTCTCGAAATCTCGCTCATGCTGGTCGACAAACTACTCGCCGGAGAGGTCACGCGCGGTTACGCGGGATTCGGACTGGCCGTGCAGGCCTACCAGAAGCGGGCCCGCGCGACGCTCGAATGGCTGACCGGCCGGCTGAAGGCGACGGATCGGCGGATCACGCTGCGGCTCGTGAAGGGCGCGTACTGGGACAGCGAGATCAAACGCGCGCAGGAGCGCGGGCTCGCCGGCTACCCGGTGTTCACGCGCAAGGCGAACACCGACGTGTCGTACCTCGCGTGCGCGCGGCTGCTCGAAAGCGCCAGCGAGCGGATCTATCCGCAGTTCGCCACCCACAATGCGCACACGATCGCGCACGTCGCGGAAGTTTTCGGCGGCGATCCGAACCGCTTCGAATTCCAGCGGCTCCACGGCATGGGCGCCGAGCTCTATGACACCGTGGTGCGGGGCCCCTGGGGAAAATACGCGTGCCGCGTCTACGCACCCGTCGGCGCGCACGAAGACCTGCTGCCGTATCTCGTGCGGCGCCTGCTGGAGAACGGCGCGAACACCTCGTTCGTCAATCGCATCGTCGATGCGAGTCTGCCGGCCGAGGAAGTCGTCGCGGATCCGGTCGCTGAGGTCGATGCGCTCGAGCGCGTGTCGCATCCGCGCATTCCGCTGCCTTCGGGGCTGTTCGGCAACGAACGCCAGAATTCGCGCGGCTTCAATTTCGCGGACGGGCAGGCCGTCGACGGACTGCTGCGCGAGTGCGAGCGCGCGTCCAGCCACACGTGGAGTGCGGCGCCGGTCATCGACGGGCAGACGAGAACCGGCGCGCCGAGCACCGTCGCGAACCCGGCGAGTGTCTGCGAGGAGATCGGCAGCGTCGTGAACGCGGACGCGGAAACCGTCGCGGCGGCGATCGGGATCGCCACGCGGGCGCAGGACGACTGGGATGCGCTGGGCGGTGAAAAACGCGCGTCGATCCTGGAGCGCGCGGCCACGCTGTTCGAGGACCACACGGCGGCATTGGTCGCGCGCTGCGTGCGCGAGGCGGGCAAGACGCTGCCCGATGCGATCGGCGAGGTGCGCGAGGCGGTCGATTTCCTGCGTTACTACGCGCACCGCGCGCGCCGCGATTTCTCCCACGAGACGACGCTGCCGGGACCCACCGGCGAACGCAACCTGCTGCGGCTGCGCGGCAAGGGTGCGTTCGCCTGCATCAGTCCTTGGAACTTCCCGCTGGCTATCTACACGGGCCAGGTCGCCGCCGCGCTCGCGGCCGGCAACACGGTCGTGGCGAAACCGGCGGAGCAGACGCCGCTGACCGCGGCGTACGCCACCGGCCTGCTGTTGCAGGCGGGTATTCCGCCGCAGACGCTGCAGTTCGTGCCCGGCGACGGCGCGATCGGCGCCGCGCTGACGGCCGATCCGCGTCTCGCGGGCGTCGTCTTCACGGGATCGAACGAGACGGCGCGTGCGATCGAGCGCTCGCTCGCCGCGCGGCCGGGCGGCATAGGCACGCTGATCGCCGAAACCGGTGGGCTCAACGTGATGCTGGCCGACAGCTCCGCGCTCGCCGAGCAACTGGTGTTCGACGTGGTGCAGTCGGGCTTCAACAGCGCGGGGCAGCGCTGCTCGGCGCTGCGCATCCTGCTGCTGCAGGAGGAGATCGCGCCGCGGGTGTTGTCGCTGCTCGCCGGGTGCATGGACGAGATCCGCGTGGGCGACCCGGTCCGTCTATCTACCGACGTCGGGCCCGTCATCGACGACGATGCGCTCGCGATGCTCGAGAAACACGCCGCGTTCATCGTCAGGGGCGCGCGCTGGAGCCACCGCGCGCCGCACGGACCGAAGGACGGCCGCTTCTTCGCGCCGCTCGCGGTCGAGATCGAGTCGCTCGCGAACATGCGCGAGGTCTTCGGGCCGATCGTCCACGTGATGCGATATCGCGCGCGCGACCTCGACGCGGTGGCGGCCGCGGTCAATTCGCTCGGTTACGGGCTGACGCTCGGCATCCACACGCGCATCGACGGTCTCGCGCAACGCATCGCGCGTTCGCTGCGCGTCGGCAACGTCTACATCAATCGCAACATGATCGGCGCGGTGGTCGGCGTGCAGCCCTTCGGCGGAATGGGGCTTTCGGGTACCGGGCCGAAGGCGGGCGGGCCGCA
>JAEZCN010000235.1 GCA_023433515.1 Pseudomonadota bacterium | reverse complement strand
GCGGCCCGAAGGGTTATCCCGGCATGGCCGAGGTCGGCAACATGCCGCTGCCGCCGAAGGTGCTGCGCAAGGGCATCACCGACATGGTGCGCATCTCCGATGCGCGCATGAGCGGCACCGCGTACGGCACGGTCGTGTTGCACGTCGCACCCGAGTCCGCCGCCGGCGGCCCGCTCGCGCTGGTGCAGACCGGCGACTTCATCGAACTGGACGTCGCCGCGCGCAGATTACATCTCGACGTGAGCGACGCCGAGCTCGCGAAGCGCCGCGCCGCCTGGAAGGCCCCCGAGGCCCCGAAGCGCGGTTACTACAAGCTGTACGTCGAACACGTGCAGCAGGCCGACAAGGGCGCCGACCTCGACTTCCTGGTCGGCGGCTCCGGCACCACCGTCACACGCGACTCCCACTGAAGACGGTGCCTGGCACGGGAACCCCGGGATGACTTTTACCGGGTGACGGTGCCTGGCGCCGCGATCCGGTAAAACTATTCGAGCGGTTCGAACCAGCGGCTTCGCCGCGGTAGATAGTAGTTGTCGGGGTTGAAGGACACGACGACCTTCGAGGTGAGACCGACGATGTTCCGGCGCGGCACGAATCCGAAGTAGCGCGAGTCCGCGCTATTGTCGCGATTGTCGCCGAGCATGAGGTACATGCCGTCCGGCACGCGCACAGGTCGGAAAAACTGCCGATCGCTCGAGACCGCCATGCGCATCATGTCGTGTCCCGGAAGCGGCCCAGACTCGCGATACACCATCGGTTGACCTTCCCGCGCCGATTCGAGCAGCGTTCCAACCAGTGCGGCATCGCCGGGCGAGTAGATTGCGTATTCGCCATTGATCATGAGCCCGCGCTCATCGATCGCGACGACATCACCCGGAACGCCGACCACCCGCTTGACCAGCGCCGTTCCATCGTGCGGCGAGTCGAACACGACGATCTCGCCGCGTTGTGGATCGCGCCCGTCGGTGAGCCGCACCAGCGTCCACGGCAGACGTAATCCGAACACGTGTTTGTCCACTAGAATCCGGTCGCCCTCGAGAAGCGTCGGATTCATCGACCCCGTCGGCACCGTCATCCAGTCCGCCCAGGCCGAGCGGAACATGAGCATCGCGAAGAGGAAGAAGAGAGTGCCGCGGTATTCGTGCCAGAAACGCTGCGCCTTCGTTTTTGGTTCTGTTGAATGCGTCATCACGAGCCCCCCGGTTTCATGCCTTGACCATCAGCCGGGCCCGCCAGTTCCGCGATAGCCAACGTCGATGCGGATTGAGGCTAGAATCCGCCCCCACGCGCCCGTAGCTCAGTTGGATAGAGCACTTGGCTTCGAACCAAGTGGTCGGGAGTTCGAATCTCTCCGGGCGCGCCATTCTCGAAAAAAATGACCCATTCAGCGTCCGGGCTGAGTGGGCCTGCCATCCATTCAAGACATATTGATCGCGCGACTCACCATCGTCGAATGCACGGCTTTCGCGATCGCGGCAGCGCCGGCCACTCGTACGACCATGACGAGTACCCCGACGTCACCGATCCTCGCGGGTGGAGCCGCCTCGAAGTGGCGTGAATACGTCGTGACTTCGGCCTCCGTGATGCTCATGAATACGAACCGGCCGAACGTGCCGAGCTGCGCGGACGTCGCGCCGTGGCTCACCATCAGGTAGGCGTATTCGAACACGAAACCGAGCACTATCGCCGCGATGCTGGCGAGCATCAGGAACACCAGGTCAATCGTGTCGGGAAGATAGATGGTGCGCGCCGCGCCCAGCAGGAAGCCGCTGCAGGCCAGCGCACACAGCACGAAAGTCCCGATCGGGATGAACATGTAGAGCGTGAACGAGGCGAGATCGAGATTGGTCGCGAGCGCAATGCCGAAATTGAGCAGCGGTGCCAGCACCACGGTGATGAGTGTGTAGAGCCAGATCATGCTCCGCGTCGCGAAGCGGCTCGGTGCGGAGCTGAGCGCTTGTTCCGTCATGGATCCTCCCGGGCCGGACGATTATCGTTGTTCTTTTCCATGGCGGCCGGGTTACGCCGCGCGCCAGTCTACCCCGTCGGAACCGATCAAACTACAGTCGCGCTTCTCACCGCGCAAACGACTGCTGCGCGAACACCCCGGTCTCCAGATCGCGGTACTCCGACTCCGCCGCTAGATGCACGTTGTTCCGCCCCCGAACCTTCGCCGCGTACAGCGCCTCATCCGCCAACTGCAGCGCCCCGAGTGGTCCCCGATGCGCCGACGGCTGAATCGCCGCGACACCGATGCTGACGGTCACCACTCGCGCCGTGCGCGACCCGCGGTGTTCGATCGCCAGCGCATTGACGGCCAGGCGCATCCGCTCGGCAAACTCCCGCGCCTGCACTCCATCGATGTCGTACAGCAGCGCCGCGAACTCCTCACCACCGTAACGTGACAACACGTCGAGCGGCCGGTGGATCTGCGCCTGCACGGCCTTCGCCACCTGCTGCAACGCCACGTCACCGGCCTGGTGCCCGTGGCGATCGTTGTAATCCTTGAAGTGATCCACGTCGATCAACAGGATCGCGAGCGGGCGTCGATCGTCGACCGCCTGCTGCCACAGGCGCGTGAGCTGCTCGTCGAACACGCGCCGGTTTTTCGCCCCGGTGAGCGCATCCTGCTCCGCGAGCTGCGCGACGAGCCGACTCTCGAGGAAGCCGCGGCGCGCTTGTCTTTCGATCTGCCACGCGGCCAGCGCGCTGACCGCGGCGGTCACGATGAGGAATCCGCACGAGCGCACCAGCGCGGTTGACGGCATCGCGAAAGCGAGCCCCGAACCGACGAACGACGCGATCGTGAGCGCCACGCTGATCAGCGCCGGACGGAAGTGCAGTCCCAGGAAGAAGAATGGGCTGAGCACCATGACGGGCATGATGATCAGCAGCTCGACCTGGCCGCGCGCCGCCATCGCGGCGACGGCGACGCTGACGAAAACGTTCCGCGTCGGCACGGCGAAATTCGCGAGCGGCAGGTACCGACGCAGAAAGGAAGGGTGCCACGCGAACCATGCCAGCAGCGCGGACATCGAGGCCACGACCACCGGGAAAACGATCACGATCGGTTGAGCCCGAACCAGGGCTCCGCCGTTGGTCATGGCGAGCTCGCCGATTCGCAGGATCGTGACGAGCAGGCCAAGCAATGACGCCATGCGAAACAGCGTGCGGTTGTCGATCAGCCGCGCGCGGACGTATTCGGCTTCAAGCTCCGCCTCGAAACGCGCCGGCGGCTCCGCGCCCAACACCGGCGTGTCGTGGCCGGGCGCCCGATTCGCGCGCGATTGTGGGCGGGAGGCTTTTGTCATAAGCGGACCTTAGACGCATTCGGACACGTCCGATGTGACCGGACGCAAGGAACCCCGTCGTGCCTCTATCGACCGTTTTCCGGTACTGGAGCCGCGCATTCAGGCGGAATGTGTTTGCCGTAGGGGGCCAGCGCCCGAAGGGCTTATTGCGGGGGTGGATCGAGGCCCCCAAGCTGACACTCCATCGATGACGCGACGCGTTGACGCGTTCGCGGCGCCGCCCACGAGGAGATCGCCGTGTTTTCCAGCATCCTTTCGCGCTACTGGTGGATGATGCTCCTGCGGGGCGTGATCTCGATCGCCTTCGGCGTGCTCATCTTCACGCAGCCGGGCATCTCGTTGAAGGCGCTCACGCTGCTGTTCGGCGCCTTCGCGTTCGCGGACGGCATCACGAGTCTCATCAGTGCGTTCGGCGGCCGGAAGCAGAACGAGAACTGGTGGATCCTGCTGCTCGTCGGGTTGTGCGGCATCGGCATCGGCGTGCTCACGTTCGTCTCGCCCGCGATGACGGCCGTCGTGCTCCTCTTCTACATCGCTGCCTGGGCGATCGCATCCGGCCTGCTCGAGATCGTCGCGGCGATCCGGCTGCGCCGCGAGATAGAAGGCGAGTGGTGGCTCGCGCTCGGCGGCATCCTGTCCGTCGCGTTCGGAATCTTCCTGATGGCAAGCCCCGGTGCGGGCGTGCTCGCGTTGCTCTGGATGATCGGCGCGTTCGCGATCGCGTTCGGCGTCGTGTTGATCGGCTTCTCTTTCCGCGCGCGCAGCTTCCTCAAGGATGCGCACACCCCATTGAGCGTCTGAATTTCGGGCGCTCGATTCGCGCCGGTCGGCGGGTGGGCCCGCCGGCCGGGGCCGGGTCATGGGGGTGCGGCCGCGCG
>JAEZCN010000142.1 GCA_023433515.1 Pseudomonadota bacterium | reverse complement strand
GCGTCGCGGATCGAACTACCGGTCATTCCGCGCTGAGGTCGCGGAGGATTCCGTGCACGAATTGCGCGGCGGGAGTGAGGGCCGGCGTGCGCCGGTGCGCGAGGTACAGCGAGCGCATCAGCGGCGTGTCGCCGAGTTGCCGCGCGCGCAGCGTGCCGGCGGCGAGATCCTCCTGCATCGCGCCCAGGGTCATCGGGCCGACCGCGAATCCGCGCCGCACGATTTCCATCGCGCTGTGCAGCGAGTCGATCTCGACCGCGACGTTCAGAGACAGGTTCTGCGCGGCGAACGCGCCGTCGATCAGCGTGCGCACCGCGTTGGGACGGCGCGGCACCACCCACGGCAGCGGCGCGAGCTCGGCGAGTGTCGTGCGTTCCGGCAGTTCGATCGAGGGCGAGTGCATGAGCACGAGGGCCTCGGTGAGGATCTCCTCGCCGGTCAGGACGCCTTCGGGTTTCGTCGCCGAGATCGAGAGCTCGATCTTTCCGTTGACGAGCAACTCCTGCAGCACGAGGCTGCCCTCCTCGCGGAACTGCAGGTGCATCTCGGGATGCTGCGTGCAGACCTTCTCGATGAGCGGCAACCCGAAACGCGGCACCATGGTCGGCGGCATGCCCACGATCACCGTGCCCGACAGCGGCTTCACCTCGCGATGCACCGCCTCGTGAAGATCGTCGAATTGCCGCAGGATCGATTGCGCGCGCGCATAGAGCACGCGGCCCGCGGAGGTGGGCGTCACGCCCGACACGGAGCGGTCCAGCAATTTGACCTTGAGCTCGTTCTCGAGGATCGCGAGCTGCTGGCTCAACGCGGGCTGCGCGACGCCGCTCAGCGCGGCGGCGCGAGTTATGCTGCCGCTGTCCACGATCTGCACGAAGTAGCGCAATCTCCGACTGTCCATGGGGGGAGATCATAAGTGTCGCCGCCGATGTCCGCGACCATTCGCAAGACCAAGATGCGGCTGCTGATACCGCTGCTCGCGCTGCTGTTCCTGAGCACCATCGATCGCGCGAACGTGAGCTTCGCGGCGCTGCAGATGAACGCGGCGCTCGGGCTCACACCAGAGACCTACGGGTTCGGCGTGAGCATCTTCTTCGTCGGCTACATCCTCATCCAGTGGCCGAGCCTGTGGCTGCTGCAGCGGATCGGCATGCGGCGATGGGTGTTCGCGTGCGCGGGCCTGTGGGGCCTGGCCGCGACGGGCCTCGCCTTCGTGCAATCGGCGAACAGTTTCTATGCGCTGCGCCTGCTGCTCGGCATCGCGGAAGGCGGTTTCGCGCCGGGCGTCATGTTCTATCTCGCGCAATGGATTCCCGCGCGGCATCGCGCGGGCGCGATCTCGACCTTCATGCTCGCGGTGCCGGTGTCAGCCGTGCTCGGCGGTCCGCTCGCGGGCTGGCTCATGAGCATGGACAACCCCATCCAATGGCCCGGGTGGCGCTGGATGTTCTTCATCGAGGGCACGCCGACGCTGCTGCTCGCGGTCATCGCGCTGCGCGCGTTGCCCGACACGCCGCGCGACGCGGCGTGGCTCTCCGGCGACGAACGCCGCTGGCTCGAGGACGAGATCGCGCGTGACAAACTGGCCGCGCCCGCGCGCACCGGCGGCTCGCCGCTGCGCAATAACCGCCTGTGGATCGCGAGCCTGTGCTGGTTCGGACTGATGGCCGGCGCGAACGGCATGTTGTACTGGCTGCCGCAGATCATCCGGCACCTGTCCGCCGGCAGCACCGATCTCGAAATCGGCTTCATCTCCGCGCTGCCCTGGGTCGCCGTGGCCGCGGGCATGTTGATCAACGCCTGGCACTCGGACCGCACACAGGAGCGCTACTGGCACGTGGGCCTGGCCGCGCTCGCCTCCGCCGGGCTGATCGGAATCGCCCCGCTGCTCGGCACGGGCGCCTCGGCGCTGGCCGTGCTGCTGCTCGCCGGCCTCGCGATGGGCGCGGCGCAGGGCACGTTCTGGACGCTGCCGCCGTTGTTCCTGAGTCCCGCGGGCCTCGCAACCGGCTTCGCGCTGATCAACATGTGCGGCAATCTCGCCGGGCTCACGATCCCGACCTTCGTCGGCTGGGTGCGCGAGCGTACGGGATCGTTCGACGGGCCGGTGTTCGCCATTGCCGCCCTGTCCGCGCTCGCGGCGCTCGCCGTGTGGCTGCTGCGGCCGCGCACACATCGGCATGGCTTATAGCCGGTAGATCGATCCACTGTTACCCAGCCCGGCGGGCGCTCCCTAACATGCGCCGATGCCGGACGAATATGATCCCACGGCGGAAGAGAGCTTCGAGCATTCGCACGCGGTGTACGCCGACCTGCGCGCGCGCTGCCCCGTTGCGCACAGCAACGCGTTCGACGGCTTCTGGGCGGTGACCCGCTACCAGGATGTCCTCGACATCCTGCAGCAGCCGGAGCTGTACATCACGTCGGTGCGCAACGTCGTGCCCGGGTCCTCGACCACGGGCCGTCGACCGCCGCTGCACCTCGATCCTCCCGACCACACGCCGTATCGGCGCGCCATCGATCGCGCTCTCGGCGGCCCGCGCGTCGCGGCGATCGAGAACACCACGCGGCGCGCGGCGCGAACCCTGATGCAGTCGCTGGTCGCGATGGGCGAAGCCGATTTCGTCGAGCATTTCTCGAGCCCGCTGCCCGCGGTCGTGTTCGGCGAGTGGTTAGGCCTCACGGAAACGCAGACCCAGGTGTTGTGGAACACCGCCAGGGCCTACGTGAAGGCCTGGGAGGCGTTCGACAAGAACAGCGTCGCGGTCGCCGCCGCCCAGCTCGCCGAGATGGCCGCGGAAGTGATCGCGGAGCGGCGCAAGCAGCCGCGCGATCCGTCCGTGGATCCGACGAGCTCGCTGCTCGAAGCCCGCGACGACCAGGGCAATCCATTCCCGGAGAACCTGCTGGCCGGCTGCGTGCGGCAGGTGCTCGTGGTCGGACTGGTCGCGCCGCCGATCCTGCTCGGCAGCATCGCGGTCCACCTGTCGCGCGACGTGAAGCTGCAGAACGAGCTGCGCGCGGACCTCTCGCGGGTTCCCGACGCGATCGAGGAATTCCTGCGGCTGTACACCCCGTACCGCGGTTTCGCGCGCTCCGCGAAGGTCGAGGTGGAGCTGCACGGCCGCCGGATCAAACCCGGCGAGCCGATCGCGCTCGTCTATGCCTCCGCGAATCGCGACGAGTCCGTGTTCCCGGAACCGGACGAATTCAAGCTGCGCCGCCCGAACATCCGCCAGCACCTCGCCTTCGGCCGCGGCCCTCACATGTGCGCCGGCATCGCGCTCGCGCGCCAGGAGCTGCGCATCGCGCTCGAAGAGCTCCTGACGCAAACCTCGCATTTCGAACTCTGCGGCGAGCTCAAGATGAGCGGCATGCCCGAACTCGGCCCCATCTCCGTCCCCCTGCGGATGGTCGGTGCCGGGTGAGAAATCGCTGAGTCAGCTTCCGCGCGTCAGCGCCCGCCGATGATCTCGACGTCGGCGCGACGATTCTCGAAGTCGGCGGCACTGCCGTCGGGCTTTTTCGAAAAGTCCCGCCAGCTCACGCTGAACTTCACCCCCTCGAGTCCCGCGCCTTCGAGCAGCTCGCGAATCTGCTCGGCGCGTTCGCGTCCGATGCTCTCGCGCTCGCGCATGACCGTGCCATCGGAGAGGCGCGAGGCCGAGCGATACGCGGTGATGCGCACCTCGCTCGCGCCCGTCGCGCGCGCGGTGTCGAAGATGCGCTGCAGATTCCCCGCGTGACGGAACATCACCTTGCCGTCGAACTCGTAACGCAGCATGACCCGGCGTTCGGTCACATCGGGGCCGGCATTACGCGTGACTGGATCGCCGAACGCGAGCCGACCGCGACTCGGACCCGGCGGACGCGGCGGCTCGAACCCGAGTTCGTAGCGGTCCTCCGCGGGCAGCATCGTGTTGCACGATGCATCGAGCTCGGGAAGCACCGAGAGCGT
>JAEZCN010000149.1 GCA_023433515.1 Pseudomonadota bacterium | reverse complement strand
GGCCGCTGCCGCCCGACTGGAAATCCCTGACCGCGCTGTTCGTCATCATCATGATCCCGTCCGGACTCACGATCATCCAGCCGGACCTCGGCACGGGTGGCCTGATCCTGATCGGCGGCATGATGGTCGTGATCATGGCGGGTCTGCAGTTCCGCGTGATGTTCGGACTCGCGGCGGCCGGCGTCGCGGCCGCGTGGTTCGCGTGGCAGTACGTGCTCTATGACTACCAGAAGCAGCGCGTCTTCACGCTGCTCGACCCGGAATCCGACAAGCTCGGCGCGGGTTATCACATCATCCAGTCGCAGATCGCGATCGGTTCGGGCGGGGTGTTCGGCAAGGGACTGCTCAACGGCTCGCAGGGTCAGCTCGAATTCCTGCCGGAGCGCACCACGGACTTCATCTACGCGATGGTCGGCGAGGAGCTCGGCCTGCTCGGAGCGTCCATCCTCCTGCTCCTTTACCTGTTCGTTGTAGGACGAGCCCTATATCTCGCCGTGGAAATGCAGGACACGTTCGCGCGCCTGCTCGCGGGATCGATCGCGCTGACGTTTTTTGTTTACGTATTCATCAACGCGGGCATGGTCAGCGGCCTCTTGCCGGTCGTCGGCGTGCCGCTGCCGCTGGTCAGTTACGGCGGCACTTCGATGGTGACCCTCCTGGCGGGCTTCGGTATCCTGATGTCCCTGTACTCGCATCGGAAACTCGTAGCATCGTGACGCGGCTTTTCGCCCTCGTCTTTACACCGATCGTCCTACTCTTCGCGGGCAACGCTCACGCCGAGGGCTCGTTCGCCGGGCGTACGCGTTTCGATCTGGATCGCCCGGAAATCCGCGCGTTCGTCGAGGCCACCGCCACGGCACAGAAAGTGCAGCCGCTGGAAATCTACCGCCTGCTGGCCAAGGCCGAGCCGCAGCCCAGGATCATCGAGGCGATCAGCAAGCCCGCGGAAAAAGTTTCGCCGTGGTTCGAATATCGCGAGCGCTTCGTCAACGAGCAGCGCATCGCCGAGGGCGCGCAGTTCATGACCGAACACCGCGACCGGCTCGAGCGCGTGCGCAAGGAAACCGGCGTCGCGTCCGAATACATCGTCGCGATCATCGGCGTGGAAACC
Source organism: Pseudomonadota bacterium (assembly GCA_023433515.1). Lineage (GTDB taxonomy): Bacteria > Pseudomonadota > Gammaproteobacteria > Steroidobacterales > Steroidobacteraceae > CADEED01. Next base: position 16,774 of record JAEZCN010000149.1, on the reverse strand, counting down.
TACTACGGACGCCTCACCGGCAAGTGGCGCGTGCTCGACGCGCTCGCGACGCTCGCGTTCGACTATCCACCGCGCGGGGAATTCTTCCGCCGCGAACTTGCGCAGTTCATCCAGCTCGCGCGCGAGGAAGAAGTCGATCCGCTGACCGCGCTCGGTTCCTACGCGGGCGCCATGGGCGCGCCGCAGTTCATGCCGTCCAGCTACCGCCGCTACGCGGTCGACGGCGGCAACGATTCGAAGCGCAACCTGTTCGCCGACTGGGACGACGTGATCGCGAGCGTCGCAAACTACTTCAAGGTGCACGGCTGGGTGGCGAACGGCCCGGTGCTGGCCGATGCCGTGCTCGATCCGGCGGCGCCCGTGACGGCGGAGGCCGGCGGCCTCGCGCTCAACCAGACCGTCGAAGGTCTGAAAGCCAAGGGCGTGGAATTCGATCCCAAGAAATTGCCCGCCAGCGCACCCGCGCTGCTCGTGCCGGCCGAGACCGCGGAGGGCCCGGCGTATCGCGTGGGCTTCAAGAATTTCGAAGTGATCACGCGCTACAACCGCAGCGTGCGCTACGCGATGGCGGTTCACGACTTGGCACAGAACATCAAGACGCGCCTTTCCGCGGCGAACGAGCCCGCGGCCAGCGCTTCCGCGGATGACGCAGAGAAGCAACTCGCCGCGCAGACCACCGAAGGCAAACCGCTCTGATGATGAGTTCCGGGCTGGTCTCGCCGCGACTCGCACGCACGATCCTCGTCCTCACACTTTCGGCTTTCGCGCTGTCCGGCTGCAGCTTCGCGCGCCGCAAGCACGACAACGCGCGCTCGCGTACCGCGACCGAAATTCCGTCCGGCTCGGCCGTGCCCTCGGTGCCGCCCGACGTGCTCGCGATTCCCGACGCCGTGCCGCGCGTCGAACCGCGCGGCACGCGTGGCAATCCGCCGTTCTATGAGGTGATGGGCAAGCGCTACCACGTCATGGCGAAGAGCGAAGGCTGGATCGAACGCGGCACCGCGTCCTGGTACGGCCCCGGCTTTCACGCCGCCACGACGTCGCTCGGCGAGCGGTACGACATGTACGCGATGACGGCCGCGCACAAGACACTGCCGATTCCCGCCTACGCGGAAGTCACGAACCTGCGCAATGGACGCAAGGTGGTGGTGCGCATCAACGATCGCGGACCTTTCGTCGGGAACCGCATCATCGACCTCTCCTACACCGCGGCGGCCAAGCTCGATTTCCTGCGCGAAGGCACCGCGCCGGTCGAGGTCCGCGTCATCACACCGGGCCGCGACGCGCCGGGCACCGCGGAGCCGCCCGTGCTGCCGGCCGCCGCGTCAGCTCCACCTCCGCCGGTCAGGGTGGTGAACGCTCCGGCCACGTCCGCGTCCACCACTTCCGCCATGTTCATCCAGGCGGGCGTATTCGCGGATCACGAGAACGCGCGGCGCCGGGTCGAGTCGCTGCTCGCGGCCGGCATCGAGCTGGCGAGCCTCGACGAGATCGTCCGTTCCGATCGCGCGCTGCATCGCGTGCGCATCGGGCCCTTCGCGAACGTCGAGGAGTTCGACCTGAACCTTTCGCAGGTGCGCGCGCTCGGAATCACCGACGCAAGGCTGCTGACGGACTGATTCCAGGGCGTACAATCCCGCTCTGCGCTTCCTTCGCCCCACTTCCCGGAGACTACCCGCAATGCCGATTTCCCGGCCTGCCCTGGCTTTCTTTTGCATTTCCCTGTGTTCATTCCTGGGCATCGCGCAGGCGGCCGTCCCGATCCCGAAGCCTCCCGCGAACGACGCGAAGGCCTACGTGCTGATGGATCACCAGAGCGGACGGATCCTCGCGGCTCACAACGCCGACGTGCAGATGGAGCCGGCCAGCATCACCAAGCTCATGACGGCGTACATCGTGTTCGACGCGCTGCGCGAGAAGCGCCTGGCGCTCGACGAAGAAGTACTCGTCAGCGAGAACGCGTGGCGCACGGGCGGTTCGGCCTCCGGCGGCTCGACGACGTTCCTCGAGGTGAACTCGCGCGTGCCCGTCGAGGTGCTGATCAAGGGCATGATCATCCAGTCGGGCAACGACGCCACCATCGCGCTCGCGGAGAAGTTAGGCGGCACCGAAGACGGCTTCGTGCAGATCATGAATGAATACTCGCGCCGCATGGGCTTGAAGAACACGAACTGGGAGAACAGCTGGGGCGCGCCGGCTCCGCGTCACTACTCCTCGGCCACGGACCTGGCTCTCATTTCGCGCGCCATCATCCGCGACTATCCCGAGTACTACCGCTGGTACTCCGAGCGCGAGTTCACCTGGAACAAACACCGGCAGCCGAACCGCAACGGCCTGCTGGCTCGCGATTCGTCCGTGGACGGGATCAAGACCGGCCACACGAACAGCGCGGGCTACGGTCTCGCGAGCTCGGCGCAGCGCAACGGCATGCGGCTCATCGCCGTGGTGCTCGGCACCGGCGGGTTCAAGCAGCGCGAGGATGCGTGCGCGTCGCTGCTCAATTACGGCTACACGTTCTTCGAGACGGTGAAGGCCAAGGGCGCCGGCGACGTCGTACTCAAGCCCGAGGTGTACAAGGGCGAGACGGATCGCGTGACGCTCGTGCCCGCGCGCGACGTCTGGGTCACGGTCGGTCGCGGCGCGGGCAAGCAGCTCGCCACCAACGCCACCGTCAACGAGCCGCTGATCGCGCCGATCAAGAAAGGCGCCACGCTCGGCGAGCTCACCGTGAGCGACGGCAAGGACGTGGTCGCGCGCGTGCCGCTGGTCGCGCAGGCGGACGTGCCCGAAGGCGGCTGGTGGACGCGCATGGTCGACGGCATCGCGCTCTGGGCCCGGTAGCGGGATGGCCGAGCCGCTGCCCATCTGTCACCTGAACGGCGAATTCCTGCCGTTGCGCGAGGCGCGCATCTCGCCGCTCGATCGCGGCTTCCTGTATTCCGACGGCGCCTACGAAGTGACGCCGGTGTACGGCGGCCGGCCGTTCCGCTTCGACGAACATCACGCACGTCTCACGCGCAGCCTCGACGAGATCCGCATGGCCGATCCGCTGACGCGGGACCAATGGCGCAACCTGTATCGCGAGCTCATCGCGCGTAACGATGCGGGTTCGTCCGATGCGTACATCTACGTGCAGGTCACGCGCGGCGCCGAATACGGGCGCAATCACGCGCCGCTGCCCGACGTGCCGCGCACCGTGTTCGCGTTCGCCGCGCCATGGCCGACCGGGCGCGCGGGCTGGCGCGAAAACGGCCTGCCCGCCGTGACCGCGCAGGACACGCGCTGGGCGCGCTGCGATATCAAATCGGTGTCGCTGCTCGCGAACGTGTTGTTGCGTCAGCTCGCGGTCGACGCGGATGCGTCCGAGTGCATCCTGCTGCGCGAGGGATACCTGACCGATTCGAGCGCCTCGAGCGTGCACGTCGTCGTCGACGGCGAGCTGCGCACGCCCCCGAATTCGTGGAAGTTGCTGCCCGGCACGACGCGCAGCGTGCTCGAGGAACTGGCGGACCGCTGCGGCGTGAAGTGGCGCGCAACCGACGTTTCCGAGGCGGAGCTGCGCGGCGCGCAGGAGATCCTGCTCGGCGCCGCCACGCGCGAGGTCCAGCCCGTCACCTCGCTCGATGGCAGGAAGACAGGCGACGGCAAACCCGGGCCCGTGTGGCGCAAGCTGTACGATGCCTACCAGCAATTCAAACGCGAACTCGCCGGGAGGCCATGGTGAAGGACATATCAGGCGATGGCGAGGAGCTGCTGAAGTTTCCCGTCGAATATCCCATCAAGGTCGTCGGCCGCCGCAGCGAATCGCTGCGCGCGAACATCGACGCGATCGTGCGGGCGCATGTTCCGGATCTCGAAGAATCGCAGATCACCGAGCGCGAGAGCACCCAGCAACATTTCATTTCGATCACGTACACGATCACCGCTCGCAGCCGCGAGCAGGTCGTCGAGCTCGCCAAGGCCCTGTCGGCGAGCAAGGACGTGATCATGCTGATCTGATCAGCGCAGCAGGTTCCGCTCCAGGAACCTGACGACGTGGGCGCGATAACCCGCGGCGTCGAAGCGCGAGAAATCCTGGTGCGCCGCGCCGTCGACGATCCACAGGCTCTTTGGCTCGGAGGCGGCGAGATAGAGCGCACGGGTTTCGTCCGCCGTCGTGTGTTCGTCGCGCGAGCCGCCGATGACGAGCACCGGCGCGCCCAGCATCGCGATGTGCCGGATTGGCTCGAGGTCGTGCACGGCGATGTTCATGCGTGGCTCGATCTGCAACTCCAGCAGCGGCGCAATCGCGTACTTGAGCGCGCCGACACGCATCCCGATGCGGTTCTCGACCGCGCGGCCGATGCGTGGGTAGGTAGCCTCGAGGACCACCGCATCGAAGCCCACCGGCTGCTCGCCCAGCAATACCGCCGCACCGCCGAGTGAAACGCCGATCACGGCGAGTCGCCGATCCGGCATTTGCGCGCGCAGCCAGTCGCGCGCGGCGCGCACGTCGGCGGACTCGCGCCAGCCCATCGTGATCATGTCTCCCGGCGTTTCGCCGTGCGCCTGCTGATCGATGAGCAGGACGGAGAATCCGGCGTCGATGAGCACGCTCGCGCGCGGGACCATGGACGCGCGATCGCCGCGCACGCCGTGCAGCAGCAGGACGGCGGGCCGGTCCGGGCCGAGATCGCGCCATGACCCTGCGATGGCGTATCCGGATCCGGGTATCGAGACGTTCGTGAGGTCCAGGCTCGTGGGCAGGGACACGGGGTGGTTGGCCGGCGTGATGAGCGAGGAACCGAGCCGCCAGGAAACGATGCCCAGCACGATCATCGCCGCGGCGATCGTCGCCGAAATCCAGAGCAGCCAGCGGCGCGCGGCTCGGCCCATGGCGGAGTCAGCGCGCGATTTCGGTGGCGACCGCTTCCGCGGTCGCGTGGATGGCCTCGAGCAAGGTGGCCGTGTCCGCTTCATCGCCCGCGAACTTGCCCGGGATCTTCCGGCGCGGAGAGTGGACCACGCGCACGCTCACGGGCTTGCCGGCGAACGTGCCTTCGAATTCGGAGACGAGCGGAAAGTAGTTGGATTGCAGCTCGCCGGCCTCGTACCAGCCGCCCGCCGACTCCTCGCGCGCGCAGTCGCTGCCGGGTTTGCGCTCGTCCTTGCCGGTCGGGAAGTTGTAGCCGCCGATACCGACGCCGCGCAGCGCCGAGCCGCCGCCCTGCACCTGCTTGTTGTAGTAGATGGACCAGTTGAGGACGGTGAGCGTCTTGCCGGCGCCCTCGTCGATCAGCATCCGCACGAGATCCGATTTGAAAACATCGACCTTGAGGGGATCCGAGGCGACGTCGGGGATGCGGTACACGTCCTTGTTGCACTTGCCCTCGAGGCCGGTGAGTGCGGAACCGTCCTTTTCTTCCTTGGGCCGCAGGTCGATGACCACGAGTTCCTGCGTCGCCGCCTCGTCCTGCGCATGCGCGCCGGAGAACGGCGTCGCAAGCAGCAGCACGGCGGCGAGGTAACGCATCACGCGATCGCGCAGTCCGCGCCGTCTTTCTTCGTGCGGAGATTCTCGAGCGCGCGCTGCAGGAACGGCGCGAACGCGCGGCCGGTTTCCTCGACCGTCGCGTCCGGTTGCCCCAGCGCGGCGAGCTGCGTCATCTGCAATCCCGCGTAACCGCACGGATTGATGCGCTGGAACGGCTCGAGATCCATGTTCACGTTGAACGCGAGGCCGTGGTAGCTCGCCCCGCGGCGGATGCGGATGCCGACGCTCGCGATCTTGCGGCCCTCGACGTAGACGCCGGGCGCGCCCTGCTTGCAGTTCGCGGTGATGCCGAGGCTCGCGCAATAGTCGATGACCGCGCGTTCCATGGCGGTGACCAGATCGCGCACGCCGAGTTTCGCGCGGCGGATGTCGATGAGTGGATAGACCACGAGCTGGCCGGGACCGTGATACGTGACCTGCCCGCCCCGGTCGATCTTGATCACCGGGATGTCGCCGGCCGCGAGCACGTGGCCCGCGTCGGCGTTGAGCCCCAGCGTGAACACCGGCGGATGCTCGAGCAGCCAGATTTCGTCCGGCGTGTTCTCGTCGCGCGTGTCGGTGATGCGTTGCATCTCCCGCCAGGTCGGTTCGTACTCGACCCGCCCCAGATATTTCACGGCCAACGCCGACGACGGAAACGCCGCCGAAGCAGCGTCGTCCGGAAGTTCTCTGGAAACCTCGTTCTTTATCCCGGCGTTGTTGCCGTTCAGCGCCTGCTCGGCGCGGTAGCTCGAGCGCACCAGCGGGCCGGCGACGCATTCGCGGAAACCTTTCGCGAGCGCCCATTCGCGGTACTGGTCGAACTGAGCGGGGGTCACGAATCTATCCACCGGCAGGTGATTGACGGTCGGGCGCAGGTATTGGCCGAGCGTGAGCAGGTCGACGTTCGCGACGCGCAGGTCGTCCATCGACTGCGCGATTTCCTCGTCCGTCTCGCCGAGGCCGAGCATGAGGCTGGTCTTGGTCAGCACGGACGGCCGATAGAGCTTCGCATGCGCGAGCACGGCGATGGTCTGTTCGTAACTCGCGCGCGGATCGCGCACGGGATGCGTCAGGCGCTTCACCGTCTCGACGTTCTGCGCGAACACCTCGAGTCCCGAATCGAGCACGGTCTCGACGTCGCGCATCACGCCCTGGAAATCCGGAGTCAGCGCCTCGACCGCGACGTGCGGCGTGCGCCGCTTGATCGCGCGGATCGCGGCTGCGTAATGCGCGGCGCCACCGTCGGGCAGATCATCGCGATTCACCGACGTCAGCACGATGTACTTGAGCTTCATGAGCTCGACGCTGCGCGCGGTGTTCTCGGGCTCCTCCGCATCGAGCCAGCCGCGCGGATTGCCGGTGTCCACCGAGCAGAACCGGCACGCGCGCGTGCACACCGCGCCCATCAACATGATCGTCGCGGTGCCGGCGTTCCAGCACTCGCCGATGTTCGGGCACTTGGCTTCCTCGCACACCGTCGCGAGCCGGTGCTCGTGCACGATGCCCTTCACCGCGCCGAAGCCCTTGCCGACCGGCAACGGCGCGCGGATCCAGGAAGGCTTGCGTCCGGTCGGCGGCGCGACGGCGCCGCGGAGCTTCTGTCCGTCCTTGATGGCGGTGAAGCCCTGCGGCGTCACGTACTTTTCGCCGCTGCGCGCGCCGCGGGCCGGGGCGGTGTTTTCCGTCACGACCGCGATGTCTTTGAGGGATGCCATGGGTAGCCGGAATTCTACCCTTCCGGCGTTTATTCCGGGCCCGCCATGGCGTCCGTATCCTGGGACGCGGGAGCTCCAAATCCCGGAATCGCCTGGGTTTTCCCGTTGATCGTGAGTTCGCCCGCCTTGAATTCGATACGACTCGTGACCCGGTCACCCTTGCGTACCGCGTACCCCTCGCCCACCACCATGTCCACGGCCGAGGAATCGCCGCCGCCGAGCTCCTTGATCAGGGCCTCGGAAAAGTCGATGTCGAACTCGGCTTCGAGCTTGCCGATCAGGCCCAGTCCGCCCATCGCGAAGTCGGCCTCGGTCACGCCGTTGAAGCGCAGCACGCCCTTTATGGCGCCATCACCGGCCTTGGTGGCGAAGCCGATCCGGTCGATCGCGAACTCGGGTTTGTGGTTGAGCAGGTCGAAGAAGGTCTGCTTCTCGTCATCGGTCATGCCCAGCGAGACCTCGGTCGTCTCGTCCACCGCTCTCGCATAGGACTGTTTGACCGCCTTCATCAGCGCGTCGAAGCTCGCCGCGTGCAGGTGGCGCAGCGAGAAGTCGTAGTGCAGCTCGGTCAGCGTGAACTGCTTCGCCGTCACCGGGCCCGTACCGAACGTGAAGGAAACGTCGACGAAATCCCCCTTGCGGTCGGTATCGATCCGGTACTCGATGTCCTTCGCCTCGACGGTTTCGCCTTGCGTGTCGACCACGCGGATCGAATCGATCTCGAACACGGCTTCGGTGTCATAGACGTCGCCCACGATCCGATCGCCGGAGCCCTCGGCCTCGAAGTCACGCAGCAGGAAATACCCACCGCCCTTCGAACGCGCCTCCAGGCGCGGCCACTCGCCATCGAAGGACATCTCCGATGCGTCGCGCGTGTAATGGACGTTGAACTCGAAGTCGTCCCAGGAGATCTCGCCGCCCTCACCGGGTTTGATCGAGCGCTTCGCGCTGAGAAACGTCGTCGTGCCGCCGCCGAAGAAGCCGACGCGGCTCACGATCCTGAAGGGCTCGTCGTCGCCGAACACCCGGACCAACCGCTCCCGAACCTCGTCGCTCCACACGATCTCGGTCCTCACGCGCGCGGCCCCGAAACCGAACGGCCAGAGCACCGGCCCGTGCTGGATCTTGTTGCGCACCGTGAAGCGAGAATCGGGGGCAGATTTATTTTCCGACGATAACTCGCCGTTATCGTCATCAAACAAATCTGTCCCCGAATCATCTTCCTCTTCCACAGATGCTGTTGTCCGTGTCTGCTTTCCGGCCATCGCTTCCTCGAGGAGTTTCTGCCACGGGCTGCTCAGCTCGAACGTCAGGACCTGCTCCGAGCTGAACCAGCCCGGCGTGTACTTGCGCTCGGCGATCTTGAAATACGGCATCTGCTCGAGCGCCTGATCGAGTCCGCCGTTGACGTGTCGTTCGGCGAGCTTGCCGACGCCCCATGGCGCAAAAACGAGCAAGGCCACGAGCACCGCGGCCGCGGCGACCAACTTCTTCATTCGTTCTCTCTCCCTGTGAAATGTCGTTTACGACAATTGCGCATCGAGCGCCGCGAGGCGCTCCGGTGTGCCGATGTCGTACCAGCGACCCGTGTGCAATTCGCCGGTGAGCACGCCGCGCGCGATGGCGGAGCGCAACAGCGGCAGCAGCGGAAACTTGCCCGGCTGGCAGCCTGCGAAGAACCCGGGTCGATAGATGCCGACACCAGCATACGTGTAGCGGGTGCCTTCGCGTTCGGACACACGTCCATTTTCCAGCACGAAATCCCCACGCGCGTGCTGCGGCGGATTCGGCACGAACACCAGGTGCGCGAGCGAGCCTTCCGGCGGATCCCGGCGCAACGCGCCGTAATCGATGTCCGACCAGACGTCGCCGTTCACGAGCAGGAACGGCGCGTTTCCGAGCAGCGGCAGCGCATGAAAAATGCCGCCGCCCGTCTCGAGCGGTTCCGGCCGTTCGTGGCTGTAGGTTATGGAAAGACCCAGTCGGGAGCCGTCGCCGAGCACCGGTTCGAGCATGTCGCCGAGCCAGCCGGTGTTGATCACGACCTGCCTGAAGCCGCCCGCCACGAGGCGTTCGAGGTGATATTCGATCAGGCGTTTGCCGCCGACGCGCAGCAGCGGCTTCGGTTCCTGGTCCGTCAGCGGACGCATGCGCTCGCCGCGTCCCGCGGCGAGGACCATCGCCTTCACTTGCAGACCTTCACTTCGGTTTGCGCGGCGACGGCCGGCGCGATTTCGCGCGCGACTTCGTGAGGCGCCGCGCGGCTTTCTTTTTCACGACCACGCGCTTGCGGGAGGACACGCTCTTCGCGCGCCGCGCGACCGTGGTCCGCCTGGCGACCTTGGCGCGCCGAACTACCTTCGTCCGCGGCGAAACCTTTGACCGGCGCACGCGCTTCGAGCGCCGTACCGACTTGGAGCGACGCGTGAGCTTCGAGCGCGGCGCGACCTTCACACTACGCGTGGTCTTCGCACGTCGCGCAGTCTTTCCGGCCTTCTTCGCCTTCTTGCGCGCCGGCCGCTTCTTCTTCGCCGCCGCAGCCTTGCGCTTCGGCCGCGACGCGGCTTCCGCGGCCAGCCTGATCGCGCGCGCCTGCTCGCGCAGGTTCGCGGGCTCGAGCAGCGGCGCGATGCGCCAGTCGAGCCAGCGTCCGAATTCGACCAGCTCGGGATACCGCCGGCACGCATCGCGCACGTATTCGAAGGTCAGCGGCAGATCGGCGAGATAACCGATCTTGCCGTCGCGGTACCAGAGCCTGCAGAAAATGCCGAGCACCTTGATGTGACGCTGCACGCCGATGGCATCGAACCAGCGCATGAACTGGTATTCGCTGTCGCCGACGTTCGCGCCGAGGTTGCCGAGCACGCGCCGGTAGCCGCGCACCCAGCGTTCCACGCGTTCGCGCGACCAGCTGATGTAGCAATCCTTGAGCAGCGACACGAGGTCGTAGCCGATCGGTCCGCGCAGCGCATCCTGGAAGTCGATGACACCCGGCCCGCCCTGGTTCTCGTTCGGCAGGACCATGAGGTTGCGCGAATGATAATCGCGGTGGACGAACACCTGCGGCTGCAGCAGGGCCTCGTTGATCAGGAATTCGAACGTGACCGTGATGAGCGCGCGCTCCTCGGGCGTGAGATCGAGCCCGAGGTGTTTGCCGAGGAACCATTCCGGAAACAGGTTGAGCTCGCGCTCGAGCGGCGCGCGATCGTAGGGATCGAGCGCCTGCGCCGCGCGCAGTCCGCGCACCTGGATGTTAGCCAGGGTAGTCAGCGCGTCGCCGTACAGTCTGTCGACGCCGCGGCCGGTCCTGAGCAACGACAGGTATTGGGTGGAGCCGAGGTCCTCCATCACGACCAGCCCGCGTTTCACGTCCGCGGCATGAACGTGCGGCACGTGCGCGCCGGCCTGCTCGAGCAGCGCGGTCACCTTCAGATAGGGCGCGACGTCCTCCTTGCCGGGAGGCGCGTCCATGACGATCAGCGTGTCGGCCTTCGGCGCCCACGCCGCCGGGTCGACGTCGCCGCGCGAGACCCGGAAGTAACGTCTGAAACTGGCGTCGGCGGATGCGACGGTTACGCGGCCGACGCGCCACCCGAGGTCGCGGGTCAACCAGGAGCCGATCAGTGCGAGCCGTGCGTCGTTGTTGGGCAGGTCGTTATTGGGCATTCGATATAAGTATAGTGCGGGCACATGGCGCGGGTGACCTCGACAACGGCCGGACGCATCGGCCTCGGACTGACATTGCTCGTGGCGATGCCACTTGCGCTCGCCGACGAATCCACCTGTCCGCAGCCCACCGTCGCGACGGTCCCGTCCGGGACCGAGGAACCGGAGACCGAACCGGATCCCCGGGATTCGAAGGCCACGATCGACGGCGACCGGGTCGAGTACAACCTCAACGGCAACGCGGTGTTGTCCGGCAACGTCGAGATGCGCCAGGGCAACCGTGTCATCCGCGCCGATCATCTCGAATACGACACCGAGAACCAGCGCGCGAAGCTCGAGGGCGGCGTCGAGTTCGTCGACCCGATGTTCAGGGTACGCGGCAACAGCGGCAGCTACTCCGCGGTGCTCGGGGCGCAGTTCGAGGGCGCGGAGTTCGAACTGCCCGAACGCAGCGCGCGTGGCACGGCGCGTTCACTGCAGATGGACGCGGCCGGCAAGGTGACTCTCGACGAGGTGTCGTTCACCACCTGCCCGATGGACGACATGTCCTGGCAGATGCGCGCGCGCAGCATCGAGCTCGACACGCGCTCGCGCAACGGCGTCGGCCGCGGCACCAGCGTGCGGTTCAAGAACGTGCCGATCGTCTACCTGCCCTGGATGACGTTCCCGATCGGCTCGCAGCGCAAGAGCGGCTTCCTGTTCCCGAACATCGGCGGTTCCTCGCGCAACGGCGCGATGCTCGAGGTGCCTTACTACTGGAACATACGGCCCAACGTCGATTTCACCGCGCAGCCCGTCTACTACTCCAAGCGCGGTGTGGATATCGCGGGCGAGTTGCGTTACCTGACGAACCGCCAGCGCGGCGAGTTCGAGTTCAACTATCTACCTGGCGACGACGAGTTCGCCGACGAGGACCGCACGCGCCTCTACCTCGAACACGTCGCCGAGCTGCCGGGCGACTGGCGCTTCCGCATCGACGCGACCGATGTGAGCGACACGCAGTATTTCGAGGACTTCGCGCGCGGCCCGGACGGCACCAGCATCCCGTTCGCCGAGCGGCTCGCGGAGTTCATCTACCGCGACGAGCACCTGAACGTGCGCGGACAGATCCAGGATTTCCAGACCATCGACGACGACCTGGATCCGCTTGATCGCCCTTACACGCGCGCTCCACGCGTCCTGGCCTCGGGCGACTGGAACCTGGGGCTCGGCGCCATCGACTACGGCTTCGACGCGGAGCTGGTCAATTTCGAGCGCAACGTCGGCGTCACCGGCTGGCGTCTCGACGTGGCGCCGCGCGCGGGTTTCGACTGGTCGGGCCCGGGATTCTTCGTGCGGCCCTCGGCCGGCTACCGCTACACGCAGTACGACCTGAAGGACCAGGAACCCGGCACCGACGACGCACCCACACGCTCGCTGCCGTTCGCTTCCCTCGACGCCGGCCTCGTGTTCGAGCGCGCCTCCGGCTCGCATGGCCAGCGACGCATGACGCTCGAGCCGCGCGCGCTGTACCTGTACACCCCGTACCGCGACCAGTCCGAACTGCCGCTGTTCGACACCGGACTTCCGGACCTCAATCTCGTGCAGCTCTATCGCAACAACCGCTACGTCGGCGCGGATCGCGTCAACGACGCGAACCAGATCGCGTTCGGACTCACGAGCCGCCTGTTCGACGCCGAGTCCGGCGCGCAGTACGTCGCGGCGAGCATCGGGCAGGTCTACTACTTCGACCGCCCGCGCGTCGTGCTGCCCACCGAAACCCCGAGCGCGCGCGACACCTCCGACTTCATCGCACAGCTTTCTCTGACCGCGTACAAGAACTGGAATCTCGAAGCCGGCATCCAGTGGAATCCCGAAGAAGATCGCAGCGAACGCTCTCAATTCCGCCTGCAGTACCGCCCGGGCGACGACCGCGTGGTGAACCTCGGCTACCGCGCGCAGCGCGACCGCATCGAACAGGTCGATGTGTCCACGGCCTGGCCCATCGGCGACCGCTGGAATGCCTACGGACGCTGGGTTTACAGCCTGCGGGACCGGGACACGCTCGATCAGTTCGCGGGCTTCGAGTACAAGGCCTGCTGCTACGCCCTGCGCGCCGTGGCACGGCGGTTCATCTCGAATCGCGACGGCGAGCGCGAGACCGCCTTCTTCATCCAGCTGGAACTGAAGGGATTGGCCAGTGTCGGAACCCCAGCCGACGCTTTCCTGGAACGTGCAATTCGAGGATACTCGCCGGAAACTTCGGTCCGGTGAAAAACAACTCCATGATTCGACAGGCTTTTTCGCGCGGCTTCATGCTCGCGCTCGTATCCCTGGCCTTCTCCACCGCCCACGCGCAGACCCGCGAGGCGAGCTCTTCCGGCGTGTTGCTGGATCGCGTGGCGGCCACCGTCAACGAAGGCGTCGTGCTCACCAGCGAGCTCGACGAACAGATGATCCTCATCACCGAGCGGCTGCGCGGCCAGAACCTCGAGCTGCCGCCGACGAACGTGCTGCGCCGGCAGGTGCTCGACCGGCTCGTCCTGCAGGAGCTGCAGATGCAGCGCGCCGACCGCGCCGGCATCAAGGTCTCCGACGAGACGCTGAACAACGCGCTCACCGACGTCGCGCAGAGCAACAACATCCGCCTGGCGGACCTGCCCGAGGCGCTCGCCGCGCAGGGCATCGATTACGCCGGTTATCGCGAGTCCGTCCGCAAGGAGCTCGCGATGCAGATCCTGCGCCAGCGCGACGTCATCCAGCGCATCAACGTGAGCCCGCGCGAGATCGACCAGTTCCTCGAGCGGCAGAAGAAACGTCCGGACGAGCAGAACGAGTATGACGTTTCGCACATCCTGATCGCCGTGCCGCAGGCCGCGACGCCGGATGAGCTCGATGAAGCGGCTCGCAAGGCCGAAGAGGTCTACCAGAAGGCCGTCGCGGGCGAAGACTTCGGGCGGCTCGCGGTCGCCTATTCGAATTCGCAGACCGCGCTCGAGGGCGGATCGCTGGGCGTGCGCAAGGGCTCGGAGCTGCCGACGTTCCTGGCCGAACCCGTCGCGACGATGAAGGCCGGCGACGTCACGAAGCCCATCCGCACGCCGTCGGGCTTCCACCTCGTGAAGCTCAACGCGGTGAAGGGCGTACAGCAGGTCCTCGTGAACCAGACCCACGCGCGCCACATCCTGATCAAGACGAACGAGCTGCAGGACGACGCGACCGTCAGGCAGAAGCTCGAGAACATCCGCGATCGCATCGTGAACAGGGGCGAGAATTTCTCCGCGGTGGCGTCGGTCGTATCCGAAGATCCGGGCTCGGCCGCCGAGGGCGGCGATCTCGGCTGGGCCAATCCCGGCACCTTCGTGCCCGAGTTCGAGCGGCAGCTCGCGCAGTTGCAGCCGGACGAGATCAGCGAGCCGTTCCGCACGCAGTTCGGCTGGCACATCATCCAGCTTCTGGGCCGCCGCCAGTACGACAGCACCGAGGACCAGCGCCGCCAGAGAGCCTTCGTGGCGCTGCGTGAATCGAAGGCCGACGAGGAAACCGAACTATGGCTGCGTCGCCTGCGCGACGAGGCCTACGTCGAGTACAAGCTCTGAAACCGGGCCTGAAGCGCGTCGCCGTCACCGCGGGTGAACCCGCGGGCATCGGCCCGGATCTCTGTCTCGCGCTCGCCGGCCTTTCGCTGCCCTGCTCGCTGGTCGTGATCGGCAGCCGCGCGCTGCTCGCCGAACGCGCGCGCCAGCTCGGCCTCACCCTGCATCTCGAAGCCTATCTACCGGAGGACGCGCCGTCCGCGCACGTGTCGGGCCGCCTGCAGGTGCTCGACGTGCCGCTGGCCGCGCCCTGCGTCGCGGGAAAACTCGACCCGGCCAACGCGCCGCACGTGCTCGGGATGCTCGATCGCACGATCGCGGGCACCGCGCAGGGCGAGTTCGCGGCGATGGTCACGGCACCCGTGCAGAAAAGCGTGATCAACGACGCCGGGGTCCCTTTCACCGGCCACACCGAGTACCTCGCCGCGCGCACCAACGCGGATCACCCCGTGATGTTGCTGGCCGCGGATTCCCTGCGCGTCGCGCTCGCGACGACGCACCTGCCGCTGCGCGCGGTCGGCGACGCGATCACTCCGGAGCTGCTCGACACCACGCTGCGCATCCTCGACGAGGACGTACGCGCGTTGTGGGGTCTCGAACGTCCACGCATCGCGGTCTGCGGACTCAATCCCCATGCCGGCGAGAGCGGGCACCTCGGCATGGAGGACCGCGACGTGATCCAGCCGGCCATCGAGCGCGCGCGCGCGGCTGGCATGCTGGTCGACGGCCCCTTGCCCGCGGACACGGTGTTCTTGCCGCGCCATCTGTCGAACTACGACGTCGTGCTCGCGATGTACCACGACCAGGGCCTGCCCGTGCTCAAACACGCGGGTTTCGGTCATGCCGTGAACGTGACGCTGGGGTTGCCCATCGTGCGCACCTCGGTCGATCACGGCACGGCGCTCGATCTCGCCGCCACGGGCCGGGCCGATGCCGGCAGCCTCGTCGCCGCGACGCGCCTCGCGATCGAATTCGCGCAACGGCGCGGGGGTTAGCGGCCCTTGGTATTCGCCCGCAAGCGATTCGGCCAGCACTTTCTCCACGACCGCGGCGTGCTCGATCGCATCG
This sequence comes from Pseudomonadota bacterium, assembly GCA_023433515.1. Lineage (GTDB taxonomy): Bacteria > Pseudomonadota > Gammaproteobacteria > Steroidobacterales > Steroidobacteraceae > CADEED01. Next base: position 1,235 of record JAEZCN010000149.1, on the reverse strand, counting down.
TGCAGGAGATCGCTCCCCAACCCGGCGACGCGCTCGTGGAGATCGGCCCCGGCCGCGGCGCGCTGACCGAGCGGTTGATCGACCGCGGACGCACGCTCGACGCGATCGAGATCGACCGCGATCTCGCGGCCCGCCTGCGCGAGCGCTGGAACTCGCGGCCCGACTTCGAGCTGCACGAGGCCGATGCGCTCGAGTTCGACTTCGCGCAGCTCGCCGCGCGGCGCGCCTCCCGCCTGCGCGTCATCGGCAACCTGCCTTACAACATTTCGACACCGCTGCTGTTCCACGTCGCGGCCGCGCATGATCACATCGACGACCTGCACGTGATGCTGCAGAAGGAAGTCATCGACCGGATCGTGGCCGCACCCGGTAGCCGGGATTACGGGCGCCTCACCGTCATGCTCGCACCGTGGTTCGAAGCGACGCCGTTGTTCGACGTCGGCCCGGGCGCATTCACGCCCGCGCCGCGCGTCTGGTCGGCGGTGGCGCGGCTCAAGGTACGGCGCGAACCGGCGTTCGAATTGCCCGCGGCCTTCGCGCGCACCGTTTCGGCCGCGTTCTCGCAACGGCGCAAGACGCTGCGCAACGCGCTGCGCAGCGTGATCGACATCGAGGGCATCGTCGCCGCGGGTGTCGATCCTTCCGTGCGCCCCGAAACACTGGCCCCCGCCGAGTTCGCGCGCATCGCCGCGCAGGTACCCCCAAACCGGTAGAAAGCCCATAAACTCGGTCCTGCATGGAATCCGCCAATCACAAGATCCGCGTCAGCGTCGACACGAGCTACCTCGAAGACCAGTCGAATCCCAAGGATCATCGTTACGTGTTCTCGTACACGATTACGATCCGCAACGAAGGCAGCGCGCCAGCGCGGCTGTTGGCGCGTCACTGGATCATCACCGACTCGAACGGCAAGGTGCAGGAAGTGCGCGGCGAAGGTGTGGTCGGGGAAAAACCGCACCTGAAGCCGGGTCAGGGCTTTCGATATTCGAGCGGCGCGGTGCTCGAAACACCCGTGGGCGTCATGCAGGGCGAATACCTGATGGTCACCGACGACGGCGAGGAGTTCGACGCGCCGGTCGCGGCATTCCGGCTCGCGATGCCGGGCCTCCTGCACTGAGCGGCGACACATGGCCCGCCATGCGATCGGCGACGTCCAGGGTTGCTGCGATGAATTGAAAGCGCTGCTCCAGCGCATCGACTACTCCCCCGACCGCGACGAGTTGTGGTTCGTCGGC
>JAEZCN010000044.1 GCA_023433515.1 Pseudomonadota bacterium | reverse complement strand
ATACCACGCGCGCATGACTTCCGGCGGCGCGTGTTCGGCGAGTCCGCCCTCGCGCTCCGGCACCGGTTCGTTCAAGAGATTGAATGCGACGATCGCCGGATGGTCCGCGAGCGCGGCGGCGACATCGCGCCACGCGGCCGCCGACTGGTCCCAATATTGGCGATCGCTCCACAGGCGATCGTCGAACTTGTCGTCGTTCATCTGGATCCAGCGCGCGCCCGGCAGCGACAGCGGAACGATTACGACCTTGATGTCGGCCGCATGGGCATGGTCGAGCACGCGGCGCAAGGTGGCGAGATCCTCGGGTACGAGCGCCTGGTATTCATCCAGGCTGCCGAACAGGAAATCCCGGCCGCGCGCCGATTTCCACTTGCTGAACGTGAGACGCACCCAGGTCGCGCCGTAGCCGCGCAACGCGTGAAAGTATTCCGCGTCCGGCGGCGTCTCGTTGAAGCAGTTGGAACCGCGCCGCGGCGCGCTCCAGAACTCGATGGAATCGGCGGCAGGCGCCGCGAACGCGGGAAGTACGAGGAGGAACGTCAGGACGACGCGGCGCATCGCCGCAGTGTAGTCGCGTCAGCGTGCGGAAGGTCGCGTCTGTTCGGCGGAATCGGTCGACGGCGCCGCGAATACCGATCGCAGCTTCTGGAACTGGATCTCGTGCCGGGCCAGGTCGCGCGCGGCGAGCCTCACGTACTTGCGCAGGTGCGGATTCAGATGCGCGTCGATGCTTTCGGGATCGATCTTGCGGAGCAGGCAGAACATCGCGAGCGCGTTCGCGAACTCGCCTTCGTTGAGCTCGTAACGAGCCGAAGACAATTTCGCGTTGGCCATGAATACGCCGAATCCGAGGAATACCGCCGCGATGTCGATGGACTGTTCGCGCAGCGCCTCACCACCGGGCGACACCTCGTCGAAGGTCTCGACCAGGTAACGCGCGAGCTCGTGCGCGAACGTGGTGACGAGAACGGTCTGGTCCGTTTCTTCGGGCCGGTACGTGATGACGGGAATGCGGTCTTCGCCGATCGTGAGCGTGGGCTCGGCATCCGGGCGCGGCTCGACGACGCAGGGCCAGTCGGCCATGCCCGCATGATCGCGCACCTGGCGAAACAGCGACGCCGCGGCCGCGTGCCCCTTCATCCCGCGATCGGGAAAATGGTCCTCGGTGGGCAGCACGAGCGTCGTCTCGAAAAACTTCGCGTAGCCACCGCAATTGCGCAGCAGCCAGGCGAACGCGTCGAACTGCCACTCGCGCCGCGTCGCATCCAGAAAAGCTTTCGTTTTGAACAAGCCGCGCATGATCGATTCGGAAACGATCATGACACGTGCGCGGCCCGGACCCGCATGCCAATTTCTTGACGCGACATAATCGCTGCCTGCCGCGGAAATCCCGGGAGACTCTTGCCGGGTTGCGGTGCCGCGCACCATCTACCGGCAAAGGCGCGCGCGGCGTTCTTCTCTCGGTAGTTTGGCGAGCTCGCGCGCGGCGGCGTAGAAGCGCGGCAGGTCGTGTTGCTGGTCGGCGAGCAATCGTTCGAATCCCGGGACGCAATCGTAGTAGGTCGCGAGCGACGCGAGCCGTGCGTTGTTCGGCTGACCTTCGAGGTCGGCGACGATCTGCGAGCGGGTGCCGTGACGCGCATCGAGCGCCTCGAGCTCGACCACGAGGCGCGCGAACACCTCGGACTTGCGCTGACGCATCTCCTCCTCGGGCAACTGCGAGGCGTAGAGCGACTCGAGCGCGCGCCGGTAACGCGCCACGATCCGCATGCTCTCGGCCTGTCGCTCGCGGCGTTTCTGGTGCTTCTCGAGATCCGCGGTCCGACCGCGGTCCTCGAGCCAGCGCGCGAGGCCTTCGCGCTCGACGGTGACGGCGAACGCTTCGTTGAAGGCGCTGTCGTCGGGGATGTAGACCACCTGGTGCGACAGCTCGTGAAACAGGATGGACGCGAGCTCGTCGTCACCGTACCCCAGCATCGTGCTCAGGATCGGGTCGTTGAATTTCCCGAGCGTCGAATAGGCCGGCACGCCACCGACCATCGCGTCGAAACCTTCCGCGCGCAGTGAGTCGGCAAACGCGTCGGCCTTCGATTGCTTGAAGTAACCGCGATACGCGAAACAGCCGACGAACGGAAAACACCATTCGCGTGGCTCGACCGAAAACTCCGGCGTCGCCACCACGCTCCAGACGACGTAGTCGCGCCTCAAGTCCGCGTACGAGGTGTAGCTCTTGTTGTCGGGCAGGTCCAGCTCGCGCGCCGCGAACTCGCGCGCCGCGCGCACCGATTCGAGCCGCTGCCGCAGCTCGGGCGCGGACTTCGGATCGGCGAGCACCTTATCGATCGGACGGCGCGCAGTCAGGATCTGCATCTGGCCCTTCGCGGCCTGCGCCACGTACATCGTGCCGCACCCGGTCAGGGCGAGACAAACTGCCATGGCCGACAGGATGGCGAGGGGCTTGCGGAGATTGGTTAACATGGGTCCATGCAAGTGTACTTGGTGGGTGGCGCGGTTCGTGACCGCCTGCTCGGGCGCCCCGTCGTCGAGCGGGACTGGGTTGTCGTAGGCGCGACACCGGCCGAGCTGGAGCGCGCCGGGTACATTCCCGTGGGACGCGATTTTCCGGTGTTCCTGCATCCGGAAACGAAAGAGGAGCACGCGCTCGCGCGCCTCGAACGCAAGGTCGGTCCCGGTTATCGCGGATTCACCACCGAATATTCGCCGGGCGTCACGCTCGAGGACGATCTCAAGCGCCGCGACCTGACCGTCAACGCGATGGCCGAAGACACGGCCGGCAACCTCATCGATCCGTACGGCGGCAAGGCCGACCTCGACGCGCGGCTGTTGCGCCACGTGTCGGACGCGTTCATCGAGGACCCCGTGCGCATCCTGCGCGTCGCGCGATTCGCCGCGCGATATGCGCCGCTCGGATTCCGCGTCGCCGACGAAACCATGGCGCTCATGCGCAGGATGGTTGCGGACGGCGAGGCGAACGCGCTGGTCGCCGAGCGTGTGTGGGCCGAAACCGAGAAGGCGCTCGGCGAGCCCAGCCCCGACGTGTACATCAGCGTGCTGCGCGAGTGCGGCGCGCTCGCGGTCGTCTTCCCGGAAATCGATGCATTGTTCGGCGTGCCGCAACCGGAGAAATGGCATCCGGAAGTCGATACCGGCGCGCACCTGCTGTTGAGCCTGCGGGAAGCCGTGAAGCTCGGCGGCGGCGTTCCGGTGCGCTTCGCGGTGCTGATGCACGATCTCGGCAAGGGCGTGACGCCGCCCGAGATGCTGCCCTCGCATCACGGTCACGAGGGCGCGGGTGTCGAGCTCGTCGAGCAGTTGTGCGCTCGGGTGCGCGTGCCTAACCACCTGCGCGAGCTCGCGGTCGTCGCGGCGCGTTATCACACACACGTGCACCGCGCGCGCGAGCTGCGCGCCGCGACCGTGCTCAACACGCTCGAGAGCTGCGACGCGTTCCGACGCCCGGAACGATTCGCGGATTTCCTGCTGGCCTGCGAAGCCGACGCGCGCGGCCGCACGGGGCTCGAATCGCGGCCGTATCCACAGCGCGAGTTCTTCGCATGCGCACGCGAGCGCGCGGCCGCGGTCGCACTCACGACCGAGGAACGCGCAGGACTCACCGGCGCGCAGATCGGAGAAGAACTGCGGCGCCGGCGCATCGCGGCGATCGAAGAGCTGAAGTTCACGTCCTGAGGGACCCCCGCCATTCGCGTGGCGGATCACGCTGACAGCGCATCGATACCACGCGGCGCGCGCCCATCCTTTACACTGCGCGCCCGGAGAACAACGAACCTCGCATGTCCTACCTCGAAGCGATCATCCTGGGCCTCGTCGAAGGCATCACCGAATTCCTGCCGATTTCCAGCACGGGTCACCTGATCCTCACGCAGTCGCTGCTCGGACTGCATGGCGCCGCGGTTGACGCGCTCGTGATCGTTATCCAGGGACCCGCGATCCTCGCGGTGTGCTGGGAGTTCCGGCGGAAACTGCTGCACACGGCTTTCAGCCTGCACCGCGATGCGACCTCGCGGCGCTTCGTCCTCAATCTGCTGATCGTGTTCCTGCCGCTCGCCGTTCTCGCGCTGCTGTTCGGCGACCAGCTCAAGGCCGTGCTGTTCAACGCCGTGACCGTCGCGATCGCGCTGGTCGTCGGCGGCGTGATCATCCTCTGGGCGGAGCGCCGCCAGCACGAGGAGCGCGTGCAGGACGTCGACCAGCTCACGACCGTCGACGCGCTCAAGCTCGGCGCGTTCCAGGCGCTGTCGCTGATCCCCGGCACGAGCCGCTCGGGCGCGACGATCATCGGTGGCCTGCTGTGCGGTCTCTCGCGCAAGACCGCCGCGGAATTTTCATTCTTCGTCGCGATCCCGGTACTCGTCTCCGCGACGATTTACGAACTGTGGAAGGAGCGCGACGCAATCGCGCAATTCGAGACCGGACCCCTCATCGTGAGCTGCGTGGTGTCATTCATCAGCGCCCTGCTCGCCGTGAAGTTCCTGATCCGCTTCGTGAGCCGGCATTCGTTCGCGATGTTCGCCTGGTACCGCATCGTGTTCGGCCTGCTGATCCTCGGCACCGCCTACACCGGCCTGGTCGAGTGGTAATGGGGACATTCCTCGTTTCCTAGCAAACGGGGACAGACCTGGTTTGCTGGCGCGCTGCCTTCCAGGCTCGAGCCTCTTCTCTTCGCTCTTTGCCTCCAAGTCAACCAATCGCCGGGACTCATCGAGCCCCATTCGAGGTCTGTCCCCTTTTGCTAGGAAACGAGGAATGTCCCCATTTCCACTTCGTCAACAGGAATCTCCACTTCGTCAAAATCCGCTTCGCCTGAGCCAAAAGCTGGTGCAACTTTGGGCCACGATGAAATTCGACTTCCAGAAATTCTACGAAGCGGTCAATGCGAAGCGCACCGAGCGCGCGGCCTCATGGCGCCAGGTGGCGCGCGAGATCGGCATTGGCAAATCCACGCTGGCGCGGATGGCGCAGAACAAGCGGCCCGACGCGGACGGACTTGCCGCGCTCTCGTACTGGGCGCAGCTGAATCCCGCGGACTTCGTGTACGTGGAGTCGCCGGCCTCGGGCCCTTCCCTGTCTCTTGGAAACGGGAGCCACGGGAACGGCGCGCTCAGAACGGATTCGCCGCCCAGCGCTTGATCTTCTCGTGATAGGTGCGGCTCGACTGAAGCCGCGCTCCGCCCTGCAACACCACGACGTATTCGCCGTGCGGCCCGGTCTCGAGCTCCGCGATGCAGCGTACGTTCACGATCAGCGAACGGTGGATGCGCAGGAATTTCTCCGGATCCAGCGACTGTTCGAGCGTGGCGATCGGCACGTGCAGCAGGTGTCGCGACGACCTGAGGTGCAGCTGCACGTAGTTCTCCGCGGCCTGCGCGAACAGGATGTCCTCGACGTTCACGAACGAGATCTTCCCCGCCGAGCGCAGCGCGATGCGCGCGAGATGTTTCTTCGGCGCGGCGAGCTGCTGCAGCAGCGAGAGCACGTGCTGGTTGTCGGCGCCGGCCGCGATCCGTTCGCGCACCCGCTCCAGCGCCCGCGAGAAGCGTTCGCGCGTCACCGGCTTCAGTAGATAGTCGACGGCGTTCACCTCGAACGCCTGGATGGCGTAGCGGTCGAACGCGGTCACGAAGATCACCGGCGGCATCCCCTCCGCTCCGACTTCGCGCAACACTTCGAACCCGTCCATCTCCGGCATCTGCACGTCGAGCAATACGAGATCGGGGCGTGCCGCGCGGATCTTCTCGACGGCCTCGGCGCCGTTGCGCGCCTCGGCGACCGGGCCGATGCGGGGATCTTCCTCGAGCAGCAACGCGAGGCCTTCGCGCGCCAGGGGCTCGTCGTCGACGATCAATACGTTCATGGATGCGTTCATTCCCCTTCGACGTTCCGGAACGGAATCACGAGCGTCACCTCCGCGCCACCGCCCGGTGCATCAGCGGTGCGCAGCTCGGCCGCGTCTCCGTAGAGCTGCCTGAGCCGCGCGCGGGTGTTGGCGAGCCCGAGGTTGAGACCGCCGGGCGCGCCGGAAGTGTCGAATCCAGGTCCGTTGTCGCGCACGATGATCCGCAGCGAATCTCCGACGCGCGCGGCCTCGATGTCGATGACGCCCTGGCTCGCCCGTCGACCGATGCCGTGGCGTATCGCGTTTTCGACGATCGGCTGCAGCGCCATGTGCGGCACGGCCGCGTCGAGCAACGCCGGGTCGATGTGCGTGTTGGCGCGCAACCGGTCCGAAAACCGCAGCTGCTCGATGGATAGATAGAGCTGGAGATATTCGAGCTCCCGCGCCAGCGTCACCTCTTGCGCGTCCCTGTCCGCGAGCACCGCGCGCAGCAGGTCGGAGAACCGTTCGAGGGTCTCCTCCGCCTGCCGGCCCTTCTGCTGCCGCACGAGCACCAGGATCGCGTTGAGCGTGTTGAACAGGAAGTGCGGCTGCAGCTGCGCCTTGAGCGCGCCGAGCCTCGCCTGCGCGACCTGGGCCTCGAGCTGCGAAGCGCGCAGGTGCGCGCGCAGCGCGGCCTGCTCGCGCTCCTGGAAACGCGTGTAGTTGCGGATCGCGGTCTGGATCGACAACACGACCCAGTACGCCACGATCGCGGTGTGGAAGCCGAAGATGAACAGCAGCGTGATCTCGCTCTTCAGCGTGATGGGCGGCTCGATCGGCCAGAATTGGTTCCAGGTGAGATGGAATCCGGCCTCGAGCGCGAGGCGGGCACAGGCCCACACGACGCTCAACACCGCATGCAGCGCCAGCAGCATGCCTATCTTGTTGCGTTCGAGCGGCCAGCGCCTGCCAGCCCAGACGATCAGCGGCGTGAGCAACGCCGACATGTAGATGTTGACCGACCAGTAGCGGATGTCCTGCCAGGGATTCGGATCGTCCCAGTAGAATCTGCGGGTCACGTTCTGCGCGAAATAGATCAGCCCCACCACCGTCCATGCCAGAAGGTAGAAGGCGAAGGGCCTGAGCTTGCGCAGGTTCATGACGAGAACCCGAGCTTAACCCCCGGCGCACCGCCTCGATGCAAACAACCCTGTGTTTGTTTGACCAAGCGGCCGAAATCGTTGACGAACACCGGGAACTTTTCACCTAGAGGCTGGCGCGCAGATCCTGCGTGGCGAAGCCCGCGAGCGGCGCCGTGAACCCGCGGCCGAGCGCGATGACCTTGAAGATTTCCCCCATTTCGCCCGGCAACATCAGGCGCCGGGCCTCGCCGGCCAGGCGCGCCTGGATCCGAGCGTCGTCGCCCGCGGCCGTCAGCTCGGTAGTTAGCAACGACTCCATGCCGGCGCCGATCAGGAACGCGGCCTGCGTCGCGAACCCGAGCACGTCGAGGCCGGCCGTGTCCGCGGCCTCGGCCACGCGCGTGAAATCGACCCACGCGGTGATGTCCTGCAACCCCGGGTACACGAACGGATCGTCGTGCGCGCGCTGGCGGAAGTGGCAGCGCAACGTGCCGTCCTTGCGCTCCGGGTGATACAGGTGGGCGCGCGGCAAACCGTAGTCGATCAGCAGGGCCACGCCCTGCTCGAGGTGTTCGGCGAGACTCGCGGTCCACGGCTGGTACGAAAGACAGGCTTCGGACACGTACCCGTCGGGCAGCGGTGCCGGCAGTCCCTCGACGATATCCGCGACCGCGTGCATGAGCTCGGGCGACGGTGACATCTCGCGCCATTCGAATCCGTCGCCCGCGAGACCGACGCCGAGCGCGCGCACGTCGAGTCCGCCCGGACGGTGATGCAATGCGAATCGCTCGACGGGCATCGCGTCGAGCACTTCGTTCGCGAGCACCACGCCGCGCATCGGGGTCTCCGGCCAGTGATCCAGCCACTCGACCTTGCTCGCGAGGGATTCGGGCAGTTGCGCGATGCGGGCGCGCTGGCGTTCGGCCAGGTCCGCGCTGACTTCGAGGATGCGGTAACGCGTCGGCAACGCGTCCATGGACTCGAGTTCGAGCAGCACGTCCGCGGCCATGCGTCCGGAACCGGCTCCGAGCTCGAGCACGTCGCCCGAGGTCTCGCGCAGTACGTCCGCCGCCTGGCGCGCGAGGCAGCGGGAGAACAGGTTTGACACTTCCGGCGCGGTCACGAAATCGCCCGCCGCTCCGAACTTGGTCGCGCCCGCGCTGTAGTAACCGAGACCCGGCGCGTACAGCGTCAGGCGCATGTAGGCGTCGAAGCCGATCTCGCCACCCTGTTCACGGATGAAGTCGCGAATGTGCGCCGCGACGCGCTCGGAATGTGCGCGCTCCTCGGGCGTGAGCGCGGGCAGGGTTGAGAGGGACGCGGCAGAAGTCATAGAGTGCGGAGGATGGAGAACGAAGCGGCGAGTCTAGCCGGCAAGACCGTACTGATCACGGGTGGCGCGCGGCGCGTCGGCGCCGCGATCGTACGCGAGCTGCACGCGGCCGGCGCGAAAGTCGCGATCCATCACCGCAAGTCGACCGCCGAGGCCGCCACGCTCGCGCGCGAGCTCAACGAGCAGCGCGCGGGTTCCGCGGCGACGGTGCGCGCCGAACTACTCGACCTCGACCAGCTGCCGATGCTCGTCGACTTCGCGAAGCGCACGTTCGGCGGACTCGACCTGCTCGTGAACAACGCGTCGACGTTCTATCCGACGAAGGTCGGCGAGATCTCGCCGCAGGCCTTCGAAGACCTGATCGGTACGAATCTCAAGGTACCCATGTTCCTGTCGCAGGCGGCGACTCCGCTGCTGCGAGCGTCGCGCGGTTCCATCATCAATATCGTCGATATCCACGCCATGCGTCCGCTGCGCGATTACACGGTGTACTGCGTCGCGAAGGCGGGATTGCACATGCTCACGCGTTCTCTCGCGAAGGAACTCGGACCCGAGATCCGCGTGAACGGCATTTCGCCCGGACCGGTCCTGTGGCCGGAGAGCGGCAGCGACGAAGCCAAGCGCGAGAAGATCGTCGAGCGCACCATCCTCAAACGCATGGGATCGCCCACCGACATCGCGCGCACCGCGCTGTTCCTGGCGGCGAGCGCGCCCTTCATCACGGGCCAGGTGCTCGCGGTGGACGGCGGCCGCAGCGTGGCCTGGTAGAAGACGGCGCCTGGCACGGAATTCCGGGAGAAGCCGACGAACTGACTTCTCCCGGAATTTCCGTGCCAGGCACCGTCTTCAGATCTCCACGGGCGTCATCGTATGCCCGTCGAGATCGAATTCCCGCCACAACACACCGATCGTCTTGCCGGCCGTGGGGTGGACCACGTCGGGGGCGATCTCCGCCATCGGGCCCAACATGAAGGGGCGTTTGAGCAGGTCCGGCCGGGGAACCGTGTACTCCGCGGTTTTCTCAACGAGGTCGTCGTACATCAGCACGTCGAGATCCATCGTGCGCGACGCCCACTTGGGCGCATACCGCGGCCGGCCGCATTGGGTTTCGATCTGGTGCAGCCGGGCGATCACCGCCGCGAGCGGCTGCGCGGTCGTGAATCCGACGACGAGATTGATGAAGTCCGGCCCTTCGAAACCCACCGCCGCATTGCGGTAGGCGCGCGAGAAATGCGCGTCCGGCCAGGAGTGTCGGATCTCGGCGCACGCACGCGCGAGATTCTTTTCCGGCTCGACATTACTGCCCGCGGCGACGAACACGCGCACGTGACCGGGCTTGAGCAGGCTCATTTCGAAAGATCGCCGCGCGTGCGCAGCACCGCGACACCCACATCCTTGCTGCCGCGAATGGCGCCGGGCTTGTTCACCGACAGCCGCACCCACTCGACGCCGAATTCCCCGATGATCATCATCGCGAGCTTGTGCGCAAGCGTCTCGACCAGCTTGAACTCGGAATTCTCGACGAACGCGATGATTCGTTTCGCGACCTTCTTGTAATCGAGCGTGTCCGCGACCTCGTCGGTCTGCGCCGCGCGCGCGCAGTCGACCGGCATCTCCACGTCGATGACGATGGTCTGCTTGACCCGGCGTTCCCACTCGATGAACCCGATGATGCAGTCCACCGCGAGGCCGTGCAGGAAGATGCGATCCCCGGCATCCGGCGTCGCCGCCGCGCTCGGAATCGTGAACGTCTTCGGACCGCTCGTTACTTTGGTTCGCGCCATGCCGCCTCGTTTCTCCCGACCGCTCCGGTCAACTAACTACCAACGTTTCCGCGAGCGGCCCCAGCTCCTTGAGCGACCAGGTGGCGCGCGCGCGGATCGCGGGCGGCTCGTGCGCGCCCGCCTTGAGACGCGCCATGCCCGCCACCGCGATCATGGCGGCATTGTCGGTGCAGAACTCGATCCGCGGGTAAAAGACTTTCGCGCCCCGGCGCGCCGTCTCGCGCGCGAGCCGTTCGCGCAGCAGACGGTTCGCGCCCACGCCACCCGCGACGACCAGCGCGTCGTAGCCCGTCTCCTCGAGCGCGCGCAGGGTCTTGGCGGCGAGCGTGTCGACGATGGCGGCCTGCACGCTCGCGGCGATGTCGTTGCGCGTCGCGTCGGCGAGCGTGCCTTCGGCCGACACGCGATCCCGCACGGCGAGCGAAACGGCGGTCTTCAGGCCTGAGAAGCTGAACTCGAGCCCGGCGCGATCGAGCATCGGCCGCGGGAAATCGAAGCGCCTTGCGTTGCCCTGCGCGGCGAGCCGCGCGAGCTCCGGCCCGCCCGGGTAGGGCAATCCCAGCAACTTGGCGGATTTGTCGAAGGCCTCGCCCGCCGCGTCGTCGCGGGTCTCGCCGAGCACCGTGTACTGCCCGGGCGATGCGACGTCGATCAGCATGGTGTGCCCGCCCGACACCAGCAGCGCGAGATGCGGGAACGGCGGTGGTTCGGCTTCCAGCAATGGAGCCAGCAGGTGACCTTCGAGATGATGAACGGCCACCGCGGGCACGTTCCAGGCGTAGGCCAGCGACCTGCCGAGCGCCGCGCCGGTCAGCAGTGCGCCAACCAGCCCCGGCCCGGCCGTGAAGGCCACCCCGGTGAGCTCGTCCGGAGTCGTCCTGGCGTCGGCCAGCGCGGTCCTGACCAGCGGCAGGAGCCTGCGAACGTGATCCCGCGAGGCGAGTTCGGGCACCACCCCCCCATAAATCCGGTGCAGGTCGATCTGGCTGTAGACCTCGTGGGCAAGCAGCCCCGCCGAGTCGTCGTAGACGGCGACCGCGGATTCGTCACAGGAAGATTCGAGGGCCAGGATTCGCATGTTTACCAAGTGAGGAGCACGGCCCCTATTACTGCTTTGATTTTCGTGGGCCGTTCTATAGAATCGCCACCCCTGCCCCAGGCAGGTCGTGGCAAAACTGCCCAAAATTCGCGATAGATCAAAGGTTTGAGGTTTCGATGCCGAGCGTTCGTGTACGTGAAAACGAGTATTTCGATGCCGCCCTGCGCCGCTTCAAGCGCGCGTGCGAAAAAGCGGGCGTGCTCACGGAGCTTCGGCGCCGCGAATTCTACGAAAAGCCGACGCAGGAGCGTAAGCGCAAGA
>JAEZCN010000013.1 GCA_023433515.1 Pseudomonadota bacterium | reverse complement strand
AGTTCACCGCGCACGACGGCAAGAAGGAAACGCTGAGCGCGAAACACGTCGTGCTCGCCTCGGGCTCGATCCCGACCGAACTTCCGGGCATGAAGTTCGACGGCAAGAACATCATCGACAACTGGGGCGCGCTCGATCTCGAAAGTGTCCCGAAGAAACTCGCCGTTGTCGGCGCGGGCGTGATCGGTCTGGAGCTCGGCAGCGTGTGGCGCCGCCTGGGCTCTGAAGTCATCATCCTCGAAGCGCTCGACACGTTCCTCGCGGTCGCCGACCAGGGGCTCGCGAAGGAAGCCGCGCGGCACTTCAAGAAGCAGGGCCTCGACATCAAGCTCGGCGCGAAAGTCTCGGGCGCGAAGTCGACCGCGACCGGCGTCGAGGTCAGCTACGCCGACGCATCCGGTAGTCAGACCATCGACGTCGACAAGCTCATCGTCTGCGTCGGCCGCCGGCCGTACACGAAGGAGCTGCTCGCGGATGGCACGGGCGTTCAGCTCGACGAACGCGGCTTCATCAAGGTCGACGATCACTGCAAGACCACCGCCGAGAACGTCTGGGCGGTGGGCGACTGCGTGCGCGGCCCGATGCTCGCGCACAAGGCGAAGGACGAAGGCGTCATGGTCGGCGACCTGATCGCCGGCAAGTACGGCCACATGAACTACGATGTGATTCCGTCGGTGATCTACACGCATCCCGAGATCGCGTGGGTCGGCCAGACCGAGGAGCAGGTGCGCGCCAGCGGTCGGGCCTACAAGGTCGGCCAGTTCCCGTTCGCGGCCAGCGGCCGTGCGCGAGCTATGGAATCGACGGCGGGATTCGTGAAGCTGATTGCCGCTCAGGACGACGACGAGATCCTGGGTGTGCACATCATCGGTCCGCTCGCGGGCGAGCTGATCGCGGAAGCCGTGCTTGCGATGGAATACTCGGCGAGCAGCGAAGACTTGCAGCGCACGATCCATGCACACCCGACGTTGTCCGAAGCGCTGCACGAAGCCGCGCTCGCCGCCGACAAACGCGCGATCGACAACATCAACAAATAACCGGTTGGCGCCGGTTGAGAAATCGCTGAGTCAGCGAGGCACTGTGAGTACCGGAGCAGATCGCTGACTCAGCGATTTCTCACCCGGCACCGACCTGATTACTTCGCCGCTTCGAACACCAGCCGCGCCTGGCCCTTGGAAACCACGGCGACGCCGTTTTCCTTGCGCGGCTCGTAGACCCACTTGCGCACGGCATCGCGCACGGCGTCGTCGAACACGCCGCGTGGATCGGAATCCACGACTTCGATGTCGGAGACCTTGCCGTTCAGGCCGATCTGGAACTGCACGACGACCTGGCCGCGGGACTTCGCCGGTGTATTCGCGGGCGCCACCGGCGCCACGCGCTTGACTAGTTTGGCCGGCACGACCTCCACCGCCGCGGGAACCGCCGGAGCCGGGGACGGAGCGGCGGGCAGCGGCGTCACCACCGCGGAGCCGGCCGGGCCGTTCGAGGTCGGCGTCGACGCCTGGGTGGAAGCCTGCGCGGGCGCGGACGGAACCCCGGCCGGCGTGAAGACGCCGGAGCGCAACGCTCCGTCCGAGGCTTCCACGGTACGGCCGGGGAACGAGTTGTCCGGCGGGCGCATCGTGGTCGTCGGCGTGGCGTTGATCGGTGCGTCGAGCGGCAACGTGGCGCGCGGCGCTTCGCCGATCGGGGCGCCATAGACACGTTGCGAAGTATCGGAAGCGGTGCGGGTCCGGTCGGCGTCGCGCGAACGCGGCGTCGAACGCTCCGGCTGACGCGGCGTCACGCGTTCCTCGCGCGGCTCTTCGCGTTTCGGAGCCGAGCGCTCGGTCTGCGCGACGAGCGCGGATTTCTGCGCCTCGAGTTTCGCCAGCTCCGCGGCGCGCTCGATCGAGGCCTGCAGGAATGCGCGGCGCGGGTGTTCGGGCGATTGCGCCACGAGATCGGCCAGCGAGGCACGCGCCGCGTCGAAATCGTTCTTCATGATCGCGCTTTCGATGTCGACCTCGATGCGCGTGAGGTTGTCGGTGACCTTCTGCTGCTCGGCCATCCGTTCCACTTCCTGGGCGATCGCGCGTTCGCGCGCCCGCGCCTCCGGGTCATAGAACGATTCGATCAGGAACACGAGCGCGGCGGCGACTGCGACGGCAATGCCACCGGCCGCGAACAATCGAGTGCGCTTGCGGCGCGTGGCCTCGTCGGCTGCCTTCTGCTGCACGCCGAGCCGGGCCTGCGCGGCGATCTCGGCGAAATCGTCCTCGCTCGGCGCGACTTCCGGAGTCCAACCCATGTCGCGCAGCGGCGCGGTAGAAGGAGGCGCCAGTGACGATGTCATGGGCATCGGCGGAATGGCCTGCACGAGTGGCGCCGGAGCGCGCATGCGTCCGGTGTCGGAGGTCGTGCGCGGCGGCAGCGGGGCGCGCATGCGGCCGGTATCGGACGTGGTCGGTGGCGGCGCCGGCATGCGCATGCGCCCGGTATCGGATGTGGTGCGCGGCGGCGGTGGAGCCGTGCGAGGTGGAGCGGGCGCCCGCAGTGGCGGTTCCGGCAATGGTTGAGCGACACGCGCCGTGGCCGCGCGGGCTCCGCCGGCGCTCATCGTCGCCGCGATGGCGGGCGCGGGCGTCGGCGCGGGAGTCACTTCGCGCAGCGGCGCGGGCGGACGCGGCGGAATCGGCGAACGCGGCATCGTGCCCGTCGAAGGAATGCCGCGCTCGTCGAGCACGACTCGTTCGATGGTGCCATCCGTGTCGTCGCTGGTGCCCGTGACCTGCGCGATGGCGAGCCACAACTCCTCGAGATCGATGGGGTAGTTGATCGTGCGCTGGACCTTGAACGGCGCGAGCCGCGGGCCTAACAACTGCAGGCGGTCCATCGGCGCGGAGAAGATGCGCTTGAGGGGAGTATTGGTGCGTGTGGTGCGCGCGAGGAGGTCGAGTCCGGATCCGTCGACGCAGCGTTCACAGGCGATCAGTACGTCGTAGGTGTTCTGGCGCAGCAACAGCAGCGCATCACCCTTGCTGGTGACGCAGTCGAGTTCGAGAACGCCGCGAATGGCACGAGCAACGGCCTCGAGACCTTCCGAATCATGGTCTACCAGCAGGACACGCATGTGCGTCCAGTACCCCGGATAACTGCAAAAAATCGTTATTAGTAAACGCGATCTGACGGAATCCGGCGTCGCAACGCGTCACGTTTCACCGGCCCTCAAGGGGTTCCGGAACCGACTTAAGTTAAGCGGTCCGTCTCACCGAGAGGACGCTGGCTACCTTGCGGATACGCTGGAGCAGACGCGTCAGATGCGGCGCGTCATCAACCCCGACGCGCAAGTCGATGGTAGCCGTCGACTGCGTGCGATCGGTAGTGGTGTGCATCATATCGATCGAAATTTTTTCGCTCGCGAGCAGATCCCCGAGGTCGCGTACCAGTCCCTGTCGGTCGATGGCGACAATCGTGAGCGTCACGGGCTGCGTCGTGCTGGCATCGGCCCACGATGCCGCGATCAGGCGGTCCGGGTGCGCGGCGCTCATGCGCTGCAATCCGGGGCAATTCGCCCGGTGAATGGTCACGCCGCGCCCCACCGTGGCGTAACCCGCGATGGGTTCGGGTTTCACCGGCGCGCAACATCGCGCAAAACTCGTCGGCAGATCCTCGACGCCGGCCAGGACCACCGGCGAGCGGGAGCTGCGGCGCGCCTTCGCCTTCTTGCGCGGCGGGGCGGGCACCGCGGCGGGCGACGGAGGCGCGGCCGGGGCGGGCGGGGCGAGCTTCGCCGCCTCCTCGTCTAACTTCCGGAACCAGGCGCGCACCTTCGATCGGCTGCGCGGACTGACGAGAAAGCCTTGCGTCTCGGACAACCAGTCCCGGCTCGGCTGCGGATGCTTGTGCGTGATGATCTCGACGATCTCGCCGTTCGCGAGCGGCCGGGTCAGCGGCACGATGCGTCCGTTCACGCGCGCGCCGCGGCAGCGATGCCCGAGATCCGTGTGCACGTGATAGGCGAAGTCGAGCGGCGTCGCTCCGTGCGGCAGGTCGACGACCTCGCCCTTGGGCGTGAGCGCGTAGATGCGATCCTCGAACAACTCGCTGCGCACGGAGTCGAGGAAGTCCTTGTCCGTGCCGTCCGCGTGCGCGGGTTCGAGGAGCTTGCGCACCCACTCGATCTTGCGGTCGTACGTGACGTCGTGCGCGCGCGATTCCTTGTTGCGCCCCTCTTTATATCGCCAATGTGCGGCCAGGCCGAGCTCGGCGGAGTCGTGCATGTCGCGCGTGCGGATCTGAACCTCGACCGCCTTGCGCTCCGGACCGATCACCGCGGTGTGGATCGATCGATAGAAATTGTCCTTCGGCGTGGCGATGTAATCGTCGAACTCGCCGGGAATGTAGGTGAAGTTGCCGTGCACGATGCCGAGCACCGCGTAGCAATCGGCGACGGTCTTCGTGATGATGCGCACCGCGCGCAGGTCGAACACCTGCTCGAACGTGAGCTGCTTGCGCTCCATCTTGCGATGGATGCTGTAGATGTGTTTCGGCCGACCCTGGATTTCGGCCTCGATGCCCACCGCGCGCACCATCGACTCGAGCGTGCGACAGAACTCCGTGATGTAGCGTTCACGGTCGGCGCGTTTCTCCGCGAGCGCTGACGCGATCCGCCGGTAGTCGTCCGGCTGCAGGTAGCGGAATGCCAGGTCCTCGAGCTCCCACTTGAGCTGCCAGAGTCCGAGGCGATTCGCGAGCGGCGCGAACACTTCGCGCGTTTCGAGCGCGAGTCGTTCGCGGGTCGCCGCGTGGCCGTCCTTCGCCGCGGTGAGCTCGACGAGCTGGCGCGCGAGGCGCGCGAGCACGAGCCGCGGATCGCTGACGACGGACAACAACATCTTGCGCAGCGCCTCGGCCTGCGCCGGTTCGAGTTCGCGAGAGGCGGCCGCCATCGGCGTGAGGCGGATGTCGCCGAAGTGCCGCAACTCGCGTGCGAGGGCGATGACCGCGGCACCGAAGTGCTGCTCGATCTCGGCGGAGTCGTCGGGCGCCGCATCCAGGGCCGGTTGCGCGAGCAGCGCCGCGGCGAGCAACGAATCCTCGGTCAACGATGCGACGATGACCGCCGCCTCGACCGCCTGTTCGAGCGTGTGGCGTGCGACGCCCCAGCCGTCCAGGCGGGCGGCGTGCGCATCGATGACAGCTTTGAGCTCGGGCGAGCAGGAACGAAGATTGTGCACGGCGAGGGGGTCCCGCCGAGGCGTGAGGCGCGGCGGATTTGCGGCTATCATACGCGCAGTTTTTTCAAGGGGCGCGAGGCGTTACCGACTGATGGCGCGATACCCGCTGAGATCCTCGTGGCGCTCCTACCGACCGGACGCGGCGCAGTCTTCCGCCGCGGTGGTCGTGCGGATGTCACCGCGCGGTAACGCGCGCATTCTCGGCCTCGACCCTGGCTCCCTGCGCACCGGCTTCGGCGTCATCGATTGCGACAGCGGGTCGATGCGCATCGTCGCGCAGGGCTGCATCGCGACGTCCGGCGGGCCGCTGGCCGATCGCCTGCGAACCATCCATTCCCGGGTCGCGGAGCTCATCGCCCAACATCGCCCGCAACAAATTGCCATCGAACGCGTGTTCCTCGCGAAGAACGCCGACAGCGCGCTCAAGCTCGGGCAGGCGCGCGGCGCCGCGCTCGCGGCCGTGCCCGCGACGCTCGACGTGCACGAGTACGCGCCGCGCGCGATCAAGCTCGCCGTGGTGGGTGTCGGCGGCGCGGAGAAGGCGCAGGTCGCGCACATGGTCCGGCAGCTGCTGCGCGTCGAAGCGCGCCTCACGCCCGACGCCGCGGACGCGCTGGCGGTCGCGATCTGCCACGCGAACTCCAGAGAGCTCAAATTCGCATGATCGGATTCGTACGGGGCAAACTCGTCGCCAAGGCGCCGCCGCATCTCACCGTGGACGTAGGTGGTGTCGGCTATGACATCGAAGCGCCGATGTCGACGTTCTACTCGCTGCCGGCGCTCGGCAGCGAAGTGCGGTTGCTCACGCACCTCGTCGTGCGCGAGGACGCGCACATCCTCTACGGCTTCGGCACGCAGGACGAGCGGTCGCTGTTTCGCAGCCTGCTCAAGGTGTCGCAGGTCGGCCCCAAACTCGCGCTCGCGATCCTCTCGGGCGTCAGCGTCGAAGGCTTCGGGACGATCGTGAAGCTGCAGGATGCCGCCGCGCTCACGCGCATTCCGGGGGTGGGCCGCAAGACCGCCGAACGTCTGCTGGTCGAGATGCGCGACCGCATCGAGCAACTCGCGGAAGGGGTCGCCGGCGCAGCGGCCGCGAACGGCATGCAGGGCGCCAATGCCGCCGAGGGCGAGGCATGGACCGCGCTGGTCGCGCTCGGCTACAAACCCGCCGAAGTCACGCAGATGCTCAAGCCGTTGACCGGATCGGGCGGCAGCACCGAGGACCTGATCCGTCGCGCGCTGCAGGGCGCGGTGCGGCCGCAATGAGCGGCACGGACCGCATCGTGGAAGCCGTCGCGTCGCGCGAGGACGAGGCGGTCGATCGCGCCATCCGGCCGAAGAAACTCGCCGACTATGTAGGCCAGGAGCAGGTCAAGGCGCAGCTCGAAATCTTCGTGCAGGCCGCGGTGAAACGCGGCGAGGCGCTCGACCATGCGCTCATCTTCGGACCGCCGGGCCTCGGCAAGACGACGCTCGCGAACATCCTGGCGGCCGAACTCGGCGTGAACCTGCGCCAGACTTCCGGTCCCGTGCTCGAACGGCCGGGCGATCTCGCGGCGTTGCTCACGAACCTGCAGCCACGCGACGTGTTGTTCATCGACGAGATCCATCGTCTCGCGCCGGTCGTCGAGGAAGTGCTGTATCCGGCGATGGAGGACTTCCAGCTCGACATCATGATCGGCGAAGGACCCGCGGCGCGCTCGATCAAACTATCACTGCAGCCGTTCACGCTGATCGGCGCGACGACGCGCGCGGGCCTGCTCACATCTCCCTTGCGCGACCGCTTCGGCATCGTGCAGCGCCTGGAGTTCTACACGGTGGGCGAGCTCGAACGCATCGTGACGCGCTCCGCCGGAATCCTCGGCGTGCCGATCGACGCCGCGGGCGCGGCCCGCATCGCGCAACGCTCGCGTGGCACGCCGCGCATCGCGAACCGTCTGTTGCGGCGCGTGCGCGACTACGCCGAGGTGAAGGCCGACGGCCGCATCGACGAAATCGTCGCGCGCGGCGCGCTCGATCTGCTCGAGGTCGATCCGCAAGGGTTCGATGCGCTCGACCGCAAACTGCTTTCGACCATCATCGAGAAGTTCGACGGCGGCCCGGTCGGCATCGAAAGTCTCGCCGCCGCCATCGGCGAGGAGCGCGGCACGCTCGAAGACGTCATCGAGCCGTTCCTGATCCAGCAGGGATTCCTGATGCGCACCGCGCGCGGCCGCATCGCGACACGCAACGCGTACCTGCATTTCGGACTCAAGGTGCCCGAACGCGCCTCCACGAACCTTCCCTTGTTCGAGGCCGAGCGGTGACCGGCGGATTCACCTGGCGAGCGCGCGTTTACTGGGAGGACACCGACGGCGGCGGGGTCGTCTACTACGCGAACTACCTCAAGTTCATGGAACGCGCCCGCACCGAATGGCTGCGATCGCTGGGCCACTCGCAGAATGAGCTGGCCGCGGAGCACGGCTTCGTGTTCGCCGTCGTCGAGGCGCACGTGAACTATCGCCGGCCGGCGCGACTCGATGATGAGTTGCTCATAAGTTGTGACCCCGTGCCCGAAGGGCGGGCCTCGATCCGTTTCAAGCAGACCGTCCGCAAGGCCGGCACCGACCAGGTGCTGGCGGAGGGCGAGGTGCGCGTGGCATGCGTGGATGCCGCCACGTTCCGTCCCCGGCCGCTGCCGGATTTCGTAAGACCCGATCCGTAAAGGCCCAAGTCCGCAAAGGCTAACAATGGAAAACGAACTATCCATCGTCAAACTGGTGCTCAACGCGAGCCCGGTGGTGCAGGCCGTGATGGGCCTGCTGCTGCTGGCCTCGCTCGTTTCCTGGGCGATCATCTTCCGCAAGCGCTCGCTGATCTCGCGCGCGCAGTCGGAAGCCGAGAGTTTCGAGAACAGCTTCTGGAAGGGCGGAGACCTGACCGCGCTCTACCGGCAGATCGAAGGCCGGGGCGGCGCCACCGGCATGTCGAGCATCTTCGAGTTCGGGTTCCGCGAGTTCGCGCGCCTCAAGCAGGGCGGCATCCCGGCGGACCAGTTGCTCGAAGGCGCGCGCCGTGCGATGCGCGTCGGACAGCTCAAGGAGATCGAGCGGCTCGAGGAGAGTCTTTCGAACCTCGCGACGATTGGTTCAACCAGTCCGTACGTCGGCCTGTTCGGCACGGTGTGGGGCATCATGAGCGCATTCGTTGCGCTCGGCGGCGTACAGCAGGCGACGATCGCGATGGTCGCGCCCGGCATTGCCGAGGCGCTGATCGCCACCGCCATCGGCCTGTTCGCCGCCATCCCCGCGGTGATCGCGTACAACCGCTACGCGGACCAGGTGAGCCGTCTCGAGCTGCGTTACGACGCGTTCATGGAAGAGTTCTCCACCATCCTGCAGCGCTACGCGGGGAAGTGAGGGCGTCATGGCATCGGTGAATCAAACTACTCGCCGCCGCCGGCTCATGGGCGAGATCAACGTCGTTCCTTACATCGACGTGATGCTGGTGCTGCTGATCATCTTCATGATCACCGCGCCGCTGCTGGCAGAAGGCGTCAAGGTCGAATTGCCCAAGGCGGGTGCGCAACAGATCCCGCCGGAGATGCTCAAGGACTCCAAGCCCATCGTGCTCACCATCAACGAGCGCGGGCAGTTATTCCTCAACTACAACCAGCCCGAGGATGAACCCATCGATGCGGCCAAGGTCGAAGCCCAGGCCGCCGCCGTTCTGCGCCGAGCACCGGAAACGACGGTGCTCGTCCGTGGCGATTACCGCGTGGCTTATGGAGAAGTCGTATCCGCCATGACCATCCTGCAGCGCGCCGGCGCCAGCAAAGTCGGGTTCATCACTCAGCCGCCCGAAAAACTCCGGAATCGTTAGGTCACTGAGGCTCGATGCCGCCGCAGAAACCTCGGAAAACCGGCAGCGCGCGCGCGATCGCGCTTTCGGTGCTGCTGCATTCGGCGATCGTCGTCGCGGCGGTCTACGGGTGGTTCACCTGGAAACACGAACCGCCGCCGCCCGAGACCCTGGCGGTCGAAGGTTCTGTGGTCGACGAGCGCGCGCTCAACCTGAAGCCGATTCCCGACGCAAGGCCCGAGCCCACCCCCGAACCTGAACCGGTGCCCGAACCCGAACCCGAACCCGAACCCGAACCCGAACCCGAACCCGAGCCGGAGCCCGAGCCCGAGCCGACTCCCGTGGAACCTGAGACCCCGCCCGAACCGGATCCGGCGGAGCTGGAACGGCAACGCCAGGAAGAGCAGGAGAAGCTCGACGCCCAGAAGCGCGAGCAGGAACGGATCGAAGCCGAGCGGAAGGAAGTCGAACGACTCGAAGCCGAAAAACAGGCCGCCGCGAAGGCGGCCGCGGAGAAGGCTGCCGCGGAAAAGGCCGCGGCCGAGAAAAAGGCGCTCGAAAAGAAGCGTGCCGAAGAGGCCGCCGCGGCGAAGAAGGCCGCCGAGGAAAAGGCACGACTCGCGCGTGAAGCGGAACTGCGACGCAGCCTCGAGGCCGAAGAGCGCAGGAGCGCGATGCGCAACAGCCCGCAGGCCATCAGCTGGTACAACCAGATCGTCGCGCGCATCACGCGCGCCTGGATTCGTCCGCCCTCGGCAAGAGCGGGCATCGAGTGTAAGGTTGCGGTTTCGCAGGTCCCGGGTGGAGAAGTGACCTCAGTCCGCGTGCTGAGCTGCAGCATCCCGGACCCGGCGCTGCGCGAGTCGGTCGAAGCCGCGGTGTACCGCGCGTCGCCGCTACCGCCGCCGCCGGACCCGGCATTGTTCGAGCGCAACCTGGAGCTGACATTTGCCCCGCAAGACTGAACGCATGAAAAACCTCGCTGCCTGCATACTGCTCGCCCTGTTCGGATGCGCGAACACCGCGTTCGCGCAGCTCAAGCTCACCATCACCCAGGGTGTCACCGATCCCATCCCGATCGCGGTGGTGCCGTTCGCGCGCGCGGTGCCGGCAGACGGCGGTGTCGACGTCGCCGCGATCGTGCAACGCGACCTCGAGAGCAGCGGCCGCTTCAAGGGCATGCCGCGCTCCGACATGCTCACCACACCGACCACCGCATCCGAAGTCGACGTCGCGGGCTGGAGGCAGCAGCGCAACGACTACGTCGTCGTCGGGCGGCTGACGGCGCTGCCGGGCGGCGACATCGCGATCGACGCCGAGCTCGTCAACGTGCTGACCGGGCAGCGACTGCTGGGTCAGAAATGGACCGTGAAGCCGGGCAATCTGCGCAACGGCGCGCACCGCGTTGCCGACGCGGTGTTCGAGAAGATCCTCGGCGTGCGCGGCGCCTTCGCGACGCGCATCGCGTACGTCTCGGTCGATGGCAAGCCGCCGAACCAGAAGTACCAGCTCATCGTCGCCGACGCGGACGGCGAGAATCCGCGCGTCGTCCTGAGCTCGAAGTACCCGCTCATGTCGCCCGCCTGGTCAGCCGACGGCAAGATGCTCGCGTACGTCTCGTTCGAGCGGCGAGTGTCCGCGGTGTACGTGCAGGAGGTGGCCACCGGGAAGCGCAGCATGGTCTCGGCGCGCGCCGGCATCAACGGCGCGCCGGCGTGGTCGCCGGACGGCAAGAAGCTCGCACTGACGCTTTCGGGCAGCAACGGCAACCTCGACATCTATCTACTCGACCTCACGAGCCAGCAGCTCACGCGGCTCACCGACGATGCCGGCATCGACACCGAGGCGGTGTTCTCGCCCGACGGATCGACCCTTTATTTCACGTCGGACCGCTCGGGCAATCCGCAGGTCTACCGGTTGACCCTGGGCTCGACGGAGCGTCCACGCCGCGTGACGTTCACGGGTTCCTACAACGCGCGGCCGCGCATCTCGCCGGACGGCAAGCAGCTCGCCGTGCTCACCAACGACCAGGGCGCGTTTCGCATCGGCGTGCAGGACCTCGGCTCCGGCACGGTGCAGATCCTGTCCCAGGGCCGCCAGGACGAGAGCCCGAGCTTCGCGCCGAACGGCGCCATGCTGATCCTTGCGGGACGGGAGCGCGGGAAGGGCGTCCTGCAGACGATTTCGATCGACGGGCAGACTTCGTCGCGGCTCCAGGCCGACGCGGGCGAGGTGCGCGAGCCCGTCTGGGGTCCGTTCCTGCCGTGAGCCCCGGGCTATCCACCAACCATCGACCATTCCACCCAGTACGCCAATCCAGGAAGCAAGGCATGCAAATGAAAAATCTCGCTACCGCCACCGCATTCGTCGCGTCGCTGATGTTGTTCGCGGCCTGCGGATCCAAGCCGGAGACGGCGCCGGAACCGCCGCCGCAGCAGCAGAGCACCGCGGACACCAGCGGAGTCGATGACGCCGGCGCCGATGTCGCGGATGCCGAGGGCCCCTCCGGCGAACTGCTCTCGAAGCGCATCATCTACTTCGATTTCGATCGCGCCGACATTCGCGCCGATTCGCAGTCGGTGGTGGCCGCGCACGCGCGCTACCTCGCCTCGAATCCCACGCAGAAGGTGCGCCTCGAAGGGCACGCCGACGAGCGCGGCTCGCGCGAGTACAACATCGGCCTCGGCGAGCGCCGCGGACAGGCCGTGCGCCGCGCGCTGCTGCTGCAGGGTGTTTCCGAAGTGCAGCTGTCGACCGTGAGCTACGGCGAAGAGCGCCCGGCGGTCGCGGGCAGTGACGAGCAGGCCTATGCGCAGAATCGCCGCGTGGAAATCATCTACCTCAGGTAAGCCACAGACAGGTGCAACGATGACAGCTCTTCGACTGCTCGCCATCGCGGCGGGAACCGTGCTGGTCGGCTGCGCCGTCGCGCCGGAGGACGATCCCGTCCAGATCCGCATGAACGATCTGGACAACCGCGTGCAGCGTATCGAGCGCGTGCTGACGAACCAGAGCCTGCTCGAGCTCTCGCAACGCATAGACCGGTTGCAGGCGGACCTGCGCGCGATCCGCGGCGAGGTCGAACTGCTGCAGAACCAGACCGAAGGCGGGAAGAACCAGACCCGCAACCTCTACGGCGATCTCGACCGGCGCATCGCCGCGCTCGAGACGCTGGGAGGCGTCGGGCCCGGTTCCGCACCGACGCCCGCGAGCGCCCCCAGCGCCGCGGGATCGGCGCAGGGCGAGCAGGCGGCCTACGACGAGGCGTTCAACGCGCTCAAGTCCTCGGACTATCCGAAGGCGATCGGCGGCTTCAAGGGCTTCGTCGCGTCGTATCCGGACAGCCCGCTCGCGAGCAATGCGCAGTACTGGTTAGGCGAGGCGTACTACGTGACGCGCGAGTACCAGAGCGCGATCGCGGCGTTCGAGAAGGTCACCACCGGCTGGCCGGATTCGCGCAAGGCGCCGGACGCGCTCGTGAAGGTCGGCTTCACCCAGGCGGCCCTCGGGCGCAACGCGGACGCCCGCGCGACGCTCGAAGATGTCACGCGCCGATATCCGGGAACGGAAGCCGCGCAACTCGCCACGGAGCGCCTGAAGCGGCTTTCCAATGGACGATGAAACAGGCGGCGCCAGCGCGCGCCGCCTGAGGATCACGGAGATTTTCCATTCGTTGCAGGGGGAGGCCGACTCGGTCGGCTTCCCCACCGTGTTCGTGCGGCTCACCGGCTGTCCGCTACGCTGCCAGTACTGCGACACGGCATACGCGTTCCATGGCGGCGAGTGGCGCACGCTCGACGAGATCCTCGCGAAGGTCGCGGAATTCTCGACGCGCCACGTGTGCGTGACGGGCGGCGAGCCGCTCGCGCAGAAGACCTGCCTGCCATTGCTCACGGCGCTGTGTGATGCCGGTTATCGCGTGTCGCTCGAGACCAGCGGCGCGATGCCGCTCGCCGGTGTCGATGCGCGCGTCGTACGCGTCGTCGATGTGAAGACCCCGGGCTCCGGCGAGGAGCGCCGCAATCGATACGAGGATCTTGCGCTGCTGCGCCCCGAGGAGCAGATCAAGTTCGTGATCTGCGATCGCGCCGATTACGACTGGGCCTGCGCCAGGCTGGCCGAGCTCGGCCTTGCCGACCGCTGCACCGTCCTCTTCAGCCCCAGCGCCGAACAATTGCCAGCCCGCCAGCTCGCCGACTGGATCCTCGAGGACCGTCTGCCCGTGCGCTTCCAGCTCCAGCTCCACAAAATCCTCTGGGGCAACGTCCCCGGCAAGTGAGTGGGGACAGTGGTGCCGGTGTAAAAAGTGGGGATTGGCACAGAGTGGGGAATATGAACCCGGCACCGAGGTGGGGATGAAACGCGCGGTCGTACTGCTGTCGGGTGGACTCGATTCCGCCACCGTTCTCGCGTTGGCGCGCGCGGACGGGCTCGAGTGTTACGCGCTGTCGGTGGCTTATGGGCAGCGGCATCAGGCAGAGCTCAACGCCGCGGCCGCGGTGGCTCGCGCGCTGGGCGCGCGCGAGCATCGGCTCATGCACGTAGATCTCGCGAACATCGGCGGGTCCGCGCTGACCGATCATTCGGTCGATGTGCCGACGTCCCCGACCACCGGCATTCCCATCACCTACGTTCCCGCGCGCAACACGATCATGCTGTCGCTCGCGCTCGCGTGGGCCGAGGTGCTGAAGGCCGAGGAAATCCACGTCGGCGTGAACGCGGTGGACTACTCGGGTTACCCGGACTGCCGCCCCGAGTTCATCGCCGCGTTCCAGGATCTCGCGAAGCTCGCGACCAAGGCCGGCGTGGAGGGCAGTCCCATCTCCATCCGGTCGCCCCTCATCTCCATGAGCAAGGCGCAAATCGTGCGCACCGGCATCGAAAACGGCGTTGACTTCGCCCTCACGGTTTCCTGCTACCAGGCCGACGATTCGGGCCGCGCCTGCGGCCGCTGCGATTCCTGCCGCCTGCGCCGCGAGGGCTTCGTGGCCGCGGGGGTCGCCGATCCGACACGGTATGTGTAGACTGCGCGCCCTTCGCGGGGGTTGGTAGCTCAGCGGTAGAGCAGCGCCCTTTTAAGGCGGTGGTCGTGGGTTCGATCCCCACCCAACCCACCATCCCGTTTCGATAAACTCCCCCGCACATTCACCGGGGGGAACACCATGCTTCGGATTTCGGCCGCCGCCACGGCGGTGTTGGGTTTCTTTGTCGCGGGTGCGGCGCAGGCCGCGGAGGCCACACCGGCCTGGAAGCCGCTGTTCAACGGCAAGAACCTCAGCGGGTGGACTGCAACTTACGCCTCGAAAACCCCTGACAACGCGCCGGCCCCCGCGAGTTTCTTCCGGGTCGAGAACGGCACGATCCACGCTTATCCCACTCACGCCGCGGGCAGCGAGCAACCCAACGTCGTGCTAGTCACCCACACCGAGCATCGCGATTACCGCCTGAGCCTCGAATACAAATGGGGCGAGAAGAAATTCGCGCCGCGGAACGATCACGTCCGCGACGCGGGACTGCTCTACCACATCCACCGCGACCGTCCCGCCGACTGGCCGGCCGCGATCGAGTCGCAAATCCAGGAAGGGGACACGGGCGACCTGTGGGCGATCTCCTCGCGCGCGACGAGCTTCGTCGACCCGAAGACGCGGCGCTACACGCTCCCCGAGAACGGCGGCGTCGGCATCACCGTGGGCAACGACGGCAAGTTCGAACGTGTCCGCCACGGCCGCGTCAACGAGTACCCGGGCTGGAACAAGCTCGAGATCATCGTGCGCGGCGATCGCGCGACCCACATGGTCAACGGCGTCGTGAACATGCGCGTCAGCGACATGAAGTCCTGGGACGCCGCGAGCAATTCCTGGGTCAAGCTCGACCGCGGCCGCATCGGCCTGCAGGCGGAAAGCGCCGAGATCTTCTACCGCAACATCTCGATTCGTCCGCTGACCGACGTCGACGACCTGCCGCCGCCGCCCAAGGCGACGGAAGTCTGGTTCCCGGTGCCCCCGAAGGTGACGCCGGGCGCGACGCCCGGCGCTGCGCCGTCGGACGCGATCATCCTGTTCGACGGCAAGAACCTCGACGCGTGGCAGAGCGCGCGCGACGGATCTCCCGCGCGCTGGAACATCGTCGATGGCCAGATGGTCGTCGCGCCGGGCACGGGCGACATCCAGACGAAGGCCGGCTTCGGTGATCAGCAATTACACATCGAGTGGCTCACGCCCGAACTACCGCCCGACAAGGTGAACCAGGATCGCGGCAACAGCGGCGTGTTCCTGCAGGACATCTACGAAGTGCAGGTGCTCGACAACTACACGAGCCCGACCTACGTGAACGGAATGGTCGGGTCCATCTACAAGCAGTTCCCGCCGCTCGTGAACGCGACGCGCCCGGCCGAGAACTGGAACGTCTACGACATCATCTTCACCGCGCCGCGGTTCAATGCCGACGGATCACTGGCGAGTCCCGCCCGCGTGACCGTCATTCACAATGGCGTACTGGTGCAGAACGACACGGAGCTGAAGGGCGGAACCACCTACATCGGCGCGCCGTTCTACTACGCGCACGGCGACGCGCCGCTGCGCTTGCAGGATCACGGACATCTCGTCCGGTTCCGCAACATCTGGCTGCGCAAGCTCTGATCGAATCGGCGCGCGCGCCGGTCACTCCTCGAAATCGAGGTTGACCGGCCCGCGCGGCTTCTCCTGTTTCTGCATTCGGCCCGTGAGGGGTGTCGCGGTGGTCACGCGCTCGAGCTTGAATTCGTCGGCCCACACTTCCCCGCGCCCCGACAGGAAGAACCCGAACGCGATGGCGACGCTGTCCTTCGGGACGTCGAGCACGATCTCGTAGAGCGACCATTCGCTGGTTCCCGTCACCGGGCGATCGTCCATGTTGTCGAATCCATGCATCTTCTGGTCAGGGCCGTCGACGCGCATCCAGAGCTGCGCCTTGCGGGCATCCTGCGTGCGCATGCGCGCCGACAGTTTCCAGCGTCCGCCGCGGTACTCGTCGGCCGCGAACATCTGCATGAGCGTGCCGAACCCCGACTCCGCGGCTCCCGGCTTGCCCTTGATGTGCGCGCTCTTCTGGCCGCCGGCGACCTGCACGGCGTCCGTGTCGAATTCGTAGTCCTTCGGTGCGCTGCCCGCGACTATCCACCCGGCGGGCGCCGCGGAGTTGGCCGCGAGCGCGACGAACGCGAACAATCCGACTAATGCGAGTCTTCTCATGGCAATCCTTCCTGGCTTCCGTAGCCCGTGGGTACGTAGGGGTCGAACGTCGCGAGCCAGGCGGCAGCCTGGCCTTCCGCGATCCCGAAGTCGGTAGTTTGAGGCGAATGCTCGCCCGCGTCGAACCAGCGGAGGGCGAACAGCGTCGCGACGCCCATCGCGCAGACGAGCAGCAGCGTGCGCATGAGATTCGTGCGCTCACGCCGCGTCCGCGCGGCCGCGAGGATGAAGTCGTCCGTTGCGGCGGATGGACCCGGCGCGGCGGCCGCGCGATACAGGTCCAGCGGATTCGAAGCCTTCAGACGCCTCGTCGCTGAGCCCGGTCGTGACGTTGGTGCAACGCACGATCTGGCCCGCCGAAGGCTCGTCGGCGGGCGGGGCAGGCAGGTTCCACCAGGCGAATGTCACGACGTGTTGCATGCTCGCGTTGATCGCCGCCCGAGGGGGAAAGGGGTTAGGAGCTGCCCTGGATTTGCATGAGACCCCTGTCACAAGGGTAACCAACGGCAAGATCTTGCCGCCTTCC
>JAEZCN010000214.1 GCA_023433515.1 Pseudomonadota bacterium | reverse complement strand
ATTCAGTCAGCGAGTTGCGGCCGACGTTCCAGCTGGAACGTCGCCGAGCTCTCGTTCGAGCAGGTGATCGCCGATGATCGTGGTATAGCCCGCCTTGCGGCTCAGCAACGACGTCGGCGACGTACCCATGAAGTCCCTGAATTCGCGGTCGAAGTGAGACTCGTCGTAGTACGCCTCGAGATATGCGCGCCGTTCTCCGGGCCGATGCTCGCGCAGCAGCCGATAGCCGTGCTTGAAGCGCTCGACGCGTGCGAATTTCTTCGGCGTCATTCCCATTCTCGCGATGAAACGCCGCTCGAGCGTGCGGGGATCGACGCGCTGATCGCGCACCCACTGGAGTATCGGCTGCGCGCCACGCGTGACGCGGAGCCTCGAGATCAGTAGTTCGGTCGCGGCGTCGTCCTGTATCCGATCGCTCAACCGACGCAGGAAGAACCGGTCGAGCACCTTCGGCAACCGCTCGACCGATCCGAGATTCGCGATTTCATCCTCGAGATCGAGCAGCTCCCGGCATTCGAGGTCCGCACATGCAACCGTCTTGTCCCGAAAGTCGCTCAGCGGTCGGCGCAGAAGTGCGCGCAAGCCGCGTGGATCCAGCTTCACGCCCGCCAGGCGTAGTCCGCCCGGGCTTTGTGTGAACACCGACTTCGATCTGCCGCCGATGACGTAGCTGCGGTTCATGCGCGCGCGTTTCGCGGGTTCGCCGAGCTGCCAGCGCGTGAATTCGCCGGCCAGTCGGAACACGATCTCGGAATGTCCATCGGGAATCAGCAGGTCCGGCGGTTCGACCGGCGCGACCCCGCCGGCGGACTCGTGCTGCTTCACCGGCTCGACCCACCAGTAACACCTGATCCACGGAGCGAGGCGCGCATCGGGCCGCAGCCGCCAGTAGCGCATTCCGTCGTCTGACATCGTGGGTGTGATCATGCCGCTCCGCTGCCGAATTTTTACAAGACGCCTTCGGCGTCGCGCTCGATACTGATTCGCGCATGAAGACCGAGCTCAGTATCAATGGTGAGACGCGCCCCGTCGAGGCCGATCCCGACACTCCTCTTCTATGGGTGCTGCGCGACCACCTGGGGATGACGGGCACGAAGTTCGGCTGCGGGGTCGGCCAATGTGGCGCGTGTACGGTGCATTTGGATGGCACGGCCACCCGCTCCTGCCTCATGCCGCTGCAGGCCGCGGTCGGCATGAAGATCACGACGATCGAAGGCCTCTCGTCCAATGGGCCGGAGTCGGGTCGCCCACTGCAGCGCGCGTGGCTGGACCTCAACGTCGCGCAATGCGGCTACTGCCAGGCGGGCATGATCATGGCGGCCGCGGCGCTGCTGCGTGAAAACCCGAATCCCAGCGACGAACAGATAGACGCCGCGATGACCAACATCTGCCGCTGCGGCACGTATCAGCGCGTGCGCAGCGCGATTCGCAAGGCGGCGGGCAAGTGAACCGCCGCGAATTCATCGTCGCGACCAGCGTCGTCGGTGGCGGAATGGCCATTGGCCTCGTGCCGCGTGCCGAAAGCGCGGCACAAGCTGCCGGCCCGGCGGAGCTGACCCCATGGATCGTGATCGGTGCCGACAACAGCGTGACGGTGCGCGCGCCTGGCCCGGAATCGGGAACCGGCAACTCGACGCAGGCGGCGATGTATGTGACCGAAGAACTCGACTGCGACTGGAACGAGGTGCGCGTCGAGCCGATCTCGTTCAACCGCAACACGCGCGAGGGGAACCTCTACCTCGGCGCGACCGGCATCTGGTCCACGTTCGCCGGCGCCGGCGCGTCGGGCGATCTCATGAAGACACTGATGCAGGCCGGTGCGAGCGCGCGCGAACGGCTGCGCGCGGCCGCGGCGGCGCAATGGAAGGTGCCGGCGAAGGAAATCGAACTGAAAGCGGGCATGCTCACCCACTCGCGCACGAATCGCAGGGCGACGTTCGGCGAGCTCGCGTCCCGCGCCGCGACCATCAAACTACCGAGGGAACCCGTTCCCAAGCCACGCGAGCAATGGACACTTCTTGCCAAGAAGACCCTGCCGATGACGCATGCCCGTTCCGTGGTGAACGGCACGGCCGTTTACGGCATGGACGTGCGCCTGCCGGGCATGCTCTACGCCGCTCTGCTGCAATGCCCGGTGCACGGCGGCCGGCTCGTGAGCTACGACTTCGAGAAGATCAAGGACATGCCCGGCGTACGCGGCGTCGCCGTCGTGGATCCGGACGAACCAAGGCGCAACCTCGAGAAGCCGGCGAATTGGGCGAACAGCGATGCGCAAGCCGGCATCGCCGTGGTCGCCGAGCACTACTGGCAGGCGCGCAAGGCGTTGGAGGCGCTGCCCGTGACCTGGGACTCGGGCACAGGTGCGGAATGGAAATCGACGCAGCAGATTTACGACGCGCTGCATGCGCGTCTCAAGGAACCCGCCGACGATCTGATGAGCGACTTCGGCGACGCGCCGCAGGCGATCGAGGCCGCCGGCGCCGAGGCGGTCGAGGCTATCTACCACACGCCGCTCAGCGATCACGCGACGATGGAGCCGCTCAACGGCACGGCGCTGGTCACCGCGGAGCGCGTGGACCTGTGGCACCCGTCCGCGCTGGTCATCCAGGCCCTGGTCATCGCGAGAGAGGAAACAGGGCTGCCCGAGGAGAACATTCACTTTCACCAGACGCTGGTCGGCGGCAGCTTCGGCCGGCGCGTCGGTTGCGACGACGTGCGCATGGTCCTCGCCGTCGCGAAGAAATTTCCCGGCACGCCGATCCACGTGATCTGGTCGCGCGAGGAGACGTTCCGCCAGGGCAAGTATCGCGATCTGCAGTCGGTACACCTGCGCGCGTCCCTGGGAGCCGACGGTTTGCCCGACGCCCTTGTCTCGCACGTGGCCGCGCGAAAGCCCGTGATGTTCGGCATGGAGGACCCGCCGTACGTGAAGGGCGTCATCCCCCACGTGCGCATCGAAACGTCCACGCTCGGTATGCACGTCCTCACGGGGCAGTACCGCGCGCCCGGCTACAACTCGCACTGCTTCTTCGTCGAGAGCTTCATCGACGAATGCGCCGCGAAGGCCGGCCTCGATCCGCTCGAGTACCGCCTGCGCATCCTGGCGAAGTGGCCCGACGCCGGCTGGAGCAAATGCCTCGAAGTCGCGGCGAAACACGCCGGCTGGGGCACCGAACTACCCGCGCGCCACGGCCGCGGCATCGCCATCGGCAATTTCGGCAGCGATGGTGGCAAGCCGCACGTGGGCATGACCGTGGCCTGTGTCGCAATGGCGGAAGTCACCGCGGCGGGCGAGCTTCGGGTCCATGCGCTCGACATCGCCTTCGATTGCGGGCGGGTGCTCAACATGGATGCGGTGCGTTCGCAGCTCGAGGGCTCCGCCGTGTTCGCCCTCAACATGTGCCTCAACGAAGAGATCAACATCGAGAACGGGCGCGTGGTCGAGGGTAACTTCGACACCTATCCCATGCTGCGTCTCGCCGACATTCCACGCATCGACATCCACACCGACGCCCTGAGCGACCATGAGCGGCATGCCGGCGCAGGTGAAGCCGGCGTCGGTCCCATCGCGCCCGCGATCGCGAACGCGGTGTTCGCGGCCACGGGCGTGCGCATGCGCAGCATGCCGTTCCGGAAATTCGATCTGGGCTGACCGCTCGTCACGGCAAATCGACCGCTCCACATCGAGTCGCGCGGGAGCTTCGCCGAAGCGCTAGCCTAGCTTCATGAAAGCCACTCGACTCCTCGCGGCACTGCTGCTCGTTCACTGCTCCGCTTCGGCCGCCGACGCGCTGCTCATCGAAAACGTCACGCTCGTCTCGCCGGAGCAACCGCAGCCGCTCGGCAATCGCCACGTGCTGATTCAGGATGAGCGCATCGCGCTCGTCAGCGACAAGGCGATCCCGCCTCCCGCGGGTGCGCGCAGGATCGACGGCACCGGCAAGTTCCTCACGCCCGGACTGACCGACGCGCACGTTCACGTCTCGGACGTGATCGGCCTGCCGTTCGGGCCGGACGATCCCGCGTTCGAGAAGATGGCGGATGACTTCTTCGCGCAGCAACCACGCAGCTATCTCTATTTCGGCGTGACACAGGTGCTCGACACCGCCAATCGTCCCGATCGCGTCGAGATGTTCGCCGCGCAAGAACAGCATCCGGACATCTTCCGCTGCGGCGCCGCGCCGATCGTCGATGGCTATCCACTCGTGTTCGTCGACAAGGAAATCCGCCACGAGATCTTCACCGACTACATCTTCGAGCCCGCCAACGCGCGCGAACATCCACTGCCGGACGGCGCCAATCCCGCCGAGCACACGCCCGAGGCGGTGGTCGCCCGCATCGCCGCGAGCGGCGCGTTGTGCGTGAAGATCACGATCGAGGACGGCTTCGGCGAAGTCTCGGACTGGCCGATCATGAGCGTCGAAACGCTGCGGCGCATTCGCGCCGCGACGCGCAAGCACGATGTGTTGCTCGCGGCGCACGCCAACGCGCTCGACGTGCAGCGCATGGCGGTCGACGGCGACGTGGACATCATCCTGCACGGCGTCTGGAGCTGGAACGAGCTCAACGACCAACACGGCATGCCCGACGCCGTCGCCGCGCACCTGAAGAACGTTCACGCGAAGAAGATAGGCTACCAGGCGACGCTGCGCGTCCTCCCGGGCGTTACGGACCTGTTGGATCCCGCGCTGCTCGACGATCCGGTGCTCACCAAGGTGGTGCCGCCGCGCCTGCTCGCCTGGTATCGCACCGATGCCGGACAGTGGTTCAGGAAGCAGGTATTCGGGCCGGAGGTCGATGGCCCTGCCATGCTCGCGGAGCAACGCAAGGCGAACGAGAACTGGGCCACTTCCGAACAGGGCCGGCGCGCATTGCGCTACCTGTACGAACTGGGTCAGCCGCTGTTGTTGGGGAGCGATACGCCTTCGGCCCCGACGTACGGCAACCAGCCCGGATATGACACATACAGAGAGATGCGACTGATGGCGCAGGCCGGCATTCCCCTGTCGGAGATCTTCCGGGCCGGCACGATCAATAACGCCCGCAAGCTCCGGCTCGACAAGGACTACGGAACCATCGAGAGGGGCAAGATCGCGAATCTGGTGTTGCTCGACGCGAACCCATTGGCGAGCATCGAAGCATGGACACGTATCGACAAGATCATCCTGCGCGGCGAGCCGATCGATCGGCGGACGCTGGCCGCGGACGCGAAGTAAGAGGCAGCCCACTGGCCTACTGGACGCTGCAGCTTCTCGGCTGGGGGTTCTACTTTTACGCGCAGGCCTCGGGCGAGGTCATCTTCGGCTCGCAGCCCTGGAGCAAGGCCATGACGCTCTGGGGAGCGGCCAGCCTCGGCAGCATCGGCCTCACGCACCTGCTGCGCCGGGTCATCCAGCATCATCGCTGGCTGTCGCTGCCGCCCAGCGCGCTGCTCACACGCGTCGCCGCCGCCACGCTCGCCATCGCGGTCGTTTCCTATCTACTGATCCTGGCCTTGTCGCTGGAGGTGTACGGCGACGTCGTCGCGCCGCTGATCGCGGCGTTCTACGAGCGGCTGACCGTGGGCGGCCAACTGCGCAACCTGTTCATCGCGATCTTCCTCGTGCATGCCGCGTGGGTGGCGCTGTACGTGGCATTCGCGACGATGCGCCATCGACACCAGTCCGAACTGCTCCTGCTCAAGTCGCAGCTCAATCCGCATTTCCTCTTCAACGCGCTGAACGGCCTGCGCTCGCTGATCGCCGATGATCCAACCCGCGCACGCGAGGCCGTGACCCAGCTCGCGCGCATGCTGCGCTACACACTCGCCTCGGGCGAGGACGATCTCGTCACGCTCGAACGCGAACTCGAGATGGTCGACGACTACCTCGCGCTCGAGTCGCTGCGGCTCGAAGATCGACTCAAGGTCGAACGGGAGATCGCGCCGGCAGCGCGCGGCGTGCGAGTGCCCGCGATGCTGCTCCAGACGCTGGTCGAGAACGCGATCAAACACGGCATCGCGCAGCTTCGGGAAGGCGGCACGTTGCGCATCGTGGCCCGCATCGACGGAAACAAACTCCTGCTGCGGGTCGAGAATCCACGACCGGAAGCCACGACGTCGAGCGAAGGGGTCGGCCTGCGAAACGCGGCCGGCAGAATGCGGCTGCTGTTCGGCGTGCGCGCGAGCCTCAGGCTCGAACTGTCGCAGCCCAACCTCGCCATCGCGGAAGTGAGATTGCCCGCGTGAAGGCGCTGGTCGTCGACGACGAACCCCTCGCCCGCCGCGAACTGCGACGGCTGCTCGGCGAGTTCCCGGCGGTCGAGATCGTCGGCGAGGCCGGCAACATCGACGAGGCGCGCGCCGCCATCGAACGGCTGTCGCCCGACCTCGTGTTCCTCGACATCCAGATGCCCGGCGGCACAGGGTTCGATCTGCTGGCGCAGCTCGAGCGCGTGCCGCGAATCGTGTTCACCACCGCATACGACCAGTACGCCGTGAAGGCTTTCGAGGTCAACGCGCTCGACTATCTGTTGAAACCGATCGAACCCGAACGCCTCGCGGCCGCGCTGCAGAAGTTCCCGTCGCCGCCGCTCGAGCAGCTCTTCATCCGCGACGGGCACCGCTGCTGGTTCGTGCCGCTGCGCGAGGTCAGCACGTTCAGCGCCGAAGGCAACTACGTGCGGCTGCTGTGGGGCAAGGAACGTCCACTGCTCGGACGCTCGCTCACCGCGGTCGAGTCGATGCTCGACCCGGCTCGCTACTTCCGCGCGAACCGCGCGCAGATCGTCAATCTGGAATTCATCATGCAGGTCACGCCCGGCGAAGGCGGCCGGCTGCACCTGGGGTTGCGCGATGGGCAGGACGTCGAGGTGTCACGCCGCCAGGCGCGGCTGTTCAAGGCGAGAGGCTCGGTTGGCTAAGCCGGGGTCGAAGCGTTGAGAATACCGCCAGCTGCGCCGCGAGAGCACGCTGGGGATGTTCCCTGTATGGCCGAATGGACACATGGATGATCGACGAATCACCTGCTGACTGCCGGACACCTCGAGCCATTTGGAACGAACTGCTCGACTTCATCCGCGCTCGCGCGTGCATCGCGGTGCTCACCGGCGCGGGCGTGAGCACGAGCTCGGGCATCCCCGACTACCGCGACGAGCACGGCAAGTGGAAACGCGCTCGGCCCGTGGAATTCCGCCCGTTCATGACCGACCCGCGCGTGCGTCAGCGTTATTGGGCGCGCAGCACCGTGGGCTGGCCGCACATCGGTCGCGCGCAACCCAGCGCCACGCATCGCGCGCTCGCGCGGATGGAATCGAACGGCCCCGTGTCGCTCGTGATCACGCAGAACGTGGATGGGCTGCACCAGGCCGCCGGCAGCCGCGATGTCATCGACCTGCACGGCCGGCTGCATCTCGTGCGCTGCATGCAGTGCGGTCATTCCCTGCCGCGCTCTGAATTGCAGATTCAACTGCTGGCGCGCAATCCCGAATGGGCCGAAATAGAAGGACGCGTCGCACCCGACGGCGACGTCGACATCGATGGCCGCGGCTACGGCGGATTCCTCGTGCCCGACTGTCCCGAATGCGAGGGCATCCTGAAGCCCGACGTCGTGTTCTTCGGCGAGTCGGTGCCGCGTGAGCGCGTCGATCGCGCGTTCCTGGGAATCGCGCAGGCGGATGCGCTGCTGATCGTGGGCACGTCGTTGATGGTGTATTCGGGATTCCGCTTCGCGGAAGCGGCGGCGGCCGCCGGAAAACCCATCGCCGCGGTCAATCTCGGCCGCACACGCGCCGACCATCTGTTGACGCTGAAGGTCAGCGCGCCGTGCGACGAGGTATTGGAAAACCTCAGCCCGACGTGATGTACGCGAGCAGGTCCGCGTTCACGACGTCGGCATTGATGGTGCAGAGTCCGTGCCCCAGCCGCGGATAGACCTTCAGCGTACTCTTCTTGAGTAGTTTGGCCGAGAGCGGTGCGGAGTCGGCGAACGGCACGATCTGGTCGTCCTCGCCGTGCATGACCAACGTCGGCACTTCGATGTCCTTCAGGTCCTCGGTGAAATCAGTCTCCGAGAAGGCCTTGATGCAGTCGTAATGCGGCTTGATGCCGCCCATCATGCCCTGCCGCCACCAGTTGTCGATGACGCCGGGAAATACCTGCGCGCCCGGCCGATTGAATCCGTAGAACGGACCCGAAGGCACGTCGCGATAGAACTGCGCACGATTCGCGACCAGCGCCGCCCGAAAGCCATCGAAGACCTCGAGGGGCAAACCACCCGGGTTCTTTTCGCTCTTCACCATCACCGGCGGAACCGCGCCGATCAGTACCGCCTTCGAAACCCGGCCGCCGCCGCCATGTCGCGCGACGTAGCGCGCGACTTCGCCACCACCGGTCGAGTGGCCGATGTGAACCGCGCCTTTCAGATCCAGGTGCGCCGCGAGCTGCGCGACGTCGGCCGCGTACGTATCCATCTCGTTGCCATCGAAGGTCTGCGACGAGCGCCCGTGTCCCCGCCGATCGTGCGCGATGACCCGGAAGCCCTTCGACAGGAAGAACATGAGCTGCGCGTCCCAGTCGTCGGCGGACAGCGGCCAGCCGTGGTGGAACACGAGCGGCCTGCCGGCCCCCCAGTCCTTGAAGAAGATCTCGATGCCTTCGCGGGTCTTGAAAACGGGCATGGTGAAACTCCTAGTGCGCGCGTATCCACGCAACGATCCCGGCCAGCACCTCTTCCTTGCCGATGTCGTTGAGCAGATCGTGAAAGTGCCCCTCGTATAGTTTGAGCGTCTTGTCCGCGGAGCCGGCGTGGTCGTAGAACTCCTGGCTGCCTGCGGGGACCGTCGCCTTGTCGAGGGTGCCGTGCATGATCAGCAGCGGCAGCGTCAACGCGCCGAACTCCGCCTTCATTCGATCGGTGGCCTTCAGCAGCGCGGCTACGGTTCGCGCGGGCTGAATTTCGCCGCGGCACAGCGGATCGTCTTCGAGCTCGGCCAGCGCGCGCGGGTCGCGCGTGAAGTCCTTCATCTTCAGTTTGAGCACGGGTAGTTTGGGCGCGACCCGGCCGAGCAGGCGCACCAGCGCGAGCACGGGCGCCGGTGCCGGCACACGATACGCGAAGCTCTCGCACACGAACCCCGCGATCTCCTGCTGGTGATCGAGCGCCCAGGTGCACGAGACGACACCGCCCGCGCTGTGTCCCAACACGAACACGCGCAACCCCGGGTCACGGGATTTGGCGAGCGCGATCACCGTGCCCAGGTCCTCGGTGTAGTCGCTGATGTCGTCTATGTAGAAGCGCGGGCCGGCGGATTTGCCCCGACCTCGATGATCATGCGCATATACGACGAAGCCCGCCTTCGCAAGCTGTTCGCCCGTCCAAAGGTACTGACCCCCGTGCGAATTGAC
>JAEZCN010000210.1 GCA_023433515.1 Pseudomonadota bacterium | reverse complement strand
GACCGCGCGCCGCGAACGAACGCTGCTCGCCGCCCGCGGTGCC
The DNA here is from genome assembly GCA_023433515.1 of Pseudomonadota bacterium. Taxonomy (GTDB): domain Bacteria; phylum Pseudomonadota; class Gammaproteobacteria; order Steroidobacterales; family Steroidobacteraceae; genus CADEED01. The sequence continues at coordinate 9,954 of JAEZCN010000210.1, read as the reverse complement.
CTGGAACGTCGAGATCGCCCACTGGTTGTTGACGATGTTCATGATCACCGGCACCTGGTAGACGGACGCGAACAGCAGGCCGTGGTGGAAATCCGCCTCGGCGCTCGAGCCTTCGCCTATCCACGTGCACGCGATGTGATCCTCGTTGCGGATCGCCGCGGCCATCGCCCAACCTACCGCCTGCGGAAACTGGGTAGTCAGGTTGCCGGAAATCGAGAAGATGCGGCCCGCGTTCCAGTGGTACATCACGGGAAGCTGGCGGCCCTTGCACATGTCGCGCGTGTTCGAGAGCAGCTGGCACATGAGGTCGACCAGCGGCTTGCCGCGCACCATGTAGATGCCCTGCTGCCGGTACGACGGGAACAACATGTCCCCGGGCTGCAGCGCCATCGCCTGCGCGACCGCGATGGCCTCTTCGCCGAACGAGCGCATGTAGAAGGAGATCTTTCCCTGGCGCTGCGTGCGCTGCATGCGATCGTCGAAGATGCGCGTGAGCAGCATGTGACGCAGGCCGACCTGGAGATCCTCCGATTCGAGGCGCGGATTCCACTGGCCGACGGGTTCGTGTTTGTCGTCGAGAACGCGTACGAGGCCGACCGCGACGTCTTCCATGTCGCGCGCACGCGCGTTGACGTCCGGCTTGTGGATTGCGCCCGCCGGAGAGAGCTCCACGTAGCTGAAGTCGGGTTTGTCGCCCGGGCGGCTAGGTGGTTGCGGAACGTGAAGTCTTGGCATGGGGCGCGATCATACGGCGTCCTCAGGTCGGCTTCATCACCATGAGGAACAACGCGATCAGCGGCGCCAGCGTCGCGACGGCGCCCCAGATCGTCCACGATCGCGACAGCCGCTCGTACGTGGACTCGTCCCAGTTCCCCCCAAGGCCCGCGCTGACATTCGCCAACATCTTCTTCTGAAGCGGCGCGACCGCCGCCATGAACGCGGCGCCCGATATCCCAAACAAGACCAGGGACCAGCCGATCCAGAACGTCCGCAGCAGCGGTAGATTGCCGATGTACGCGAGCCAGACCCCGGTGCCGATGATCAGGAACACGCCCGGCGTCGTGAAGATGCGGTCGCTGCGGATGATGCCGTCGAGCGCCTGCGCGCGGGCGCGCAGGTCGCGCGTGCGGTCCGCGTGCATCTTCCAGAAGACGCCCGTGATGATGTTGCCGAGGAACAGCACGACACTCACGATGTGCAGGGCCTTGAGGAATAGATAGTCCATTCAGCCAGCCTCCCGTTGCAGCCACGCGTCGAGCCCCGCCGCGTTGAGCTCGAAATCCTTGGTCAGTATCGCGTCGATCTCCTGCTCGCTCATCGTGCAGCCGTGCGCGCGCAGCGATTCGTGCGCGAGCTCGCGCAGGCCCGCCTGGATCCGCGGCACGGCACCACGGCCCGCGGCTCGCGCGATGCGCACGAAGGCGTCGATCGCGTCGAGCATGTCGCTGGCCAGCCGAGGACAGTCGCTCACCTCGCTGTAGTGCGTGAGATAGAGCCGGCGCGGTCGGAACTGCATCAGGCGATTGATCGACGACTTCAATTGTTTCGGATCGAATTGCGTCGGCGTGGTGGTCGGCATGATCCAGGCGCCGCGCGTCGTGTCGAACTCGCGGTATGAAATGCCGAAGGTGTCACCGGTGAAGATGCTGGTCGCGCCATGGTCGACGATGGCCTGGTGATGCAGCGCATGTCCGGGCGTGTGCACGCACTCGAACGTGCGGCCTGCGAGATCGAAGCGCTGGCCGTCCTGCGCGATGACGAGCCGCTCGCGCGGAATCGGCAGGATTTCCCCGTACAGCTTGTCGTACAGCTCGGCGCCATACACCGCGCGGGTTCCCGCGATGAGTTTCTCCGGATCGATCAGATGCGGCGCGGCGCGCGGATGCACCACGGCGGTGGCGTTCGGCAGCGAGCGCATCAGCCCGCCCGCGCCGCCGGCGTGATCCAGGTGCACGTGCGTGAGGAACAGCCACTCGACGCCATCCGGCGACAGTCCGAGCTGCCCGAGACCCGCCAGGATCAGCGGCACCGCGGAGTTAGGGCCGGTATCGACGATGGCCGCGCGCGTTCCCGCCACCACGACGTGCGCCGCATCCATCCGCGGGCGGACGTACTCGGTGTCGACGGCGGTGATGCCGTCGGCGAATCGCGTCAGGCGCGGCATGACGGCATTCATGGCTTGCGGCAACATAGCAGCATGATGAAGAGAATACTCCAGGCACTTGTCATTCTCGGCGCATGCGCACCGTCCTTCGCCGCCGTCGAAGAGCGCGGCAATCTCGTGCTCGACAACATTCCGTCGGTCGATACGGCGCTCACGGCCCGGCTCGAGGACTACATGAATTATCGGGGAGCATCGTTCGTCGACTGGCTGCCCGACGGCGGTCTGCTGATCGCGACGCGCTTCGCCGACGTGGAGCAGTTGCACCGGGTAACCGCCCCGCTGGGCGCGCGCGAGCAGCTCACGTTCTACCGCGAGCCGGTCACGATGGCGCGCGCGCCGCGCACGCAGGGCGCGACCGGTTTCGCGTTTCTCAAGGACGCCGGCGGCAACGAAGCCGCGCAGGCGCACTACTTCGACCTGAACACGCGCGCCGTGCGCATGATCACGGACGGCAAGGGACTGGCGGGCGGACTCTCCTGGAGCCGCGACGGTCGCCGCGTCGCGTTCCACAGCACGGGCCGTGACGGCGTGAGTTACGACCTGTTCGTCGCGGAACCCGCGGGCGTGTCGCCACCGCGACTGGTCTACAACGGCTTTCAGAAGAACTGGTCGGTGCAGGACTGGTCGCCCGACGACACCAAACTACTCATCAACAATTTCGTCTCGGCGAACGAGTCGCACCTGTACGTGATGGACATCGCGACCGCGGCGCTCACGCCCGTGTCCGAAGGACCCGATGTCGCGAGCGTGTCGCAGGCGCGCTTCTCGGCCGACGGGCGCGGCGTCTACCTGATCACGAACCGGGGCGGCGAGTTCGAACAGCTCAGACACGTGGACCTGACTACCGGCGCGGTCGAAGTCCTGACGGGCCACATTCCCTGGGACATCGAGACCTTCGCGCTGACCGACGACGGCCGCTTCCTCTCGTGGGTGGCGAACGTCGACGGCGTGAGCAAGCTCACCGTGCTGAATCTCGCGCAGCGGGCGGAGAAGGTTCCGACGCTGCCCGACGGACGCATCGGGCGCATCGCGTTCGACCGGACCGGCAGCCGGCTCGCGCTGTCGCTCGAAAGCCCGCAATCGCCGCGCGACGTCCACGTCGTCGAACTCGCGACGAACGCGGTCGTGCGTTACACGAAGAGCGAGGCTGGCCAGCTCGATCCGCTGCAATTCGCGTCCGCGGAGCTCGTGCGGTATCCGACCTGGGATCGCGCCAACGGCGGTCACCGGCGCATCCCGGCGTTCGTCTATCGACCGAAACCGGGCAAGTGGCCGGGGCCGCACCCGGTGCTGATCGACATCCACGGCGGACCGGAATCGCAGGCGATTCCCGGGTTCAATCCGTTCACGCAGTTCCTCGTGAACGAGATGGGCTTCGTCGTGATCACGCCGAACGTGCGCGGGTCTTCCGGGTACGGCAAGACCTTCCTGAACCTCGACAACGGCGACAAGCGCGAGGATGCGGTGAAGGACATCGGCGCGCTGCTGGTGTGGATCGGCGCGCAGCGCGATCTCGACGCGAAACGCGTGTTCGTCTCGGGCGGTTCGTACGGTGGCTACATGTCGCTCGCGTCGATGGTGCACTTCGGCGAACGGCTGCGCGGCGGCATCGACGTGGTCGGCATCTCGAACTTCGTGACCTTCCTCGAGAGCACGTCCGCCTACCGGCGCGATCTGCGCCGCCCCGAATACGGCGATGAGCGCCTGCCCGCGATGCGCAAGTACTTGCAGCGGATCTCGCCGCTCAACAGCGCGGCACGGATTTCAAAGCCGTTGCTCGTGGTGCAGGGACTCAACGATCCGCGCGTGCCCGCGTCGGAATCGGCGCAGATGGTGGCGAAGATTCGCGCGCGCGGTGGAGAGGTCTGGTATCTCGCCGCGAAGGACGAGGGGCACGGATTCAAGAAGAAGGCGAATCGCGACTTCTACCTGAAGACGATCGTGACCTTTCTCGAGAAGCAACTCGCGGCCAGGTGACCGCGGTTGCGGCGATTCACTTCGCCGCGACCTGGTTCTTCTGGACGGTCTCGAGACCCGGCAGCGACGCGAAGTAGGCCGCGAGCTCCTCGACGTCCTTCGCGGTGAGCGTCGCGCTCGGCGCCGCCATGATGGCGTTCTTGCGGCCGCCCTTCTTGTAGTCGATCAGCGCGCGCGCGAGGTAGTCCCGGTGCTGACCCGCGATGGTCGGGAACGTCGGGTCGATGCCGACGCCGTTCGAGCCGTGGCACGGCAGGCAGGTCTCGCTCGACTTCGGACGATTGGCCGCGGGCGTGTCGCTCTTCGATTCGGTCAGCACGTTCGGGCCGGCGAGATACACGGCGATGTCGGCCATGTCCTGGTCGTTCATCGAAACGGCCTGCGCGTGCATCGTGCCGTGCGAACGTTCGCCGCTGCGGTAGGCCTTGAGCGCCGCCACGAGGTATTCCGGACGCTGGCCGCGCAACTTCGGCACGGAGTACGTCGGGTAGGCGTTCTTGTAGTTAGGGATCGCGTGGCAGCCGTTGCAGGTGTAGGCCAGGGCCTGGCCGCGCTTGGCGTCGCCGGCGGATTCCGGGGTCTGGGCCTGGGTCGCGAACGGCGCGAGAGCTGCAACGAGAACGGACAGGGAGACGATCGACCGAACGCGAGATGCCATGACTTGAAAACGCCCCGAGGCTGGCAAAAACAGGCCGCGATATTAAGGACTTGGGCGCGCAATTGCCACCGTGCACAATCGGAACCGTGATCGCATTGATTCAGCGGGTGAGCAGGGCTTCCGTCACGGTGGAAACGCGCAAGGTCGGTGCGATCGGCCGCGGCATCCTTGCCCTGATCGGCATCGAGAAGGGCGACGATCTCGCGCAGGGAGAACGCCTGCTGGAACGCGTGCTCACGTACCGCATCTTCGAGGACGAGGCCGGGCGCATGAACCTGTCGTTGCGCGACATCGGCGCGGGACTGCTGCTCGTGCCGCAGTTCACGCTCGCCGCGGACACGCACAAGGGCACCCGGCCGGGATTCAGCACCGCGGAGGAACCCGAGCGGGCGCGCGCCCTTTTCTCGCAGGTCCTGGACCTGGCGCGTACGCGCCACAGCGAGGTCGCGACGGGCGAGTTCGGAGCACACATGCATGTCGAACTCGTGAACGACGGGCCGGTCACATTCTGGCTTCGGACAAGGACTTAACGCATTCCCGGCGCGCGTGATGCGAGTCTCGCCGGCACGAACTTTCGTAGGTTTGCAGCCTCTGTTGACTTATCATCCGGGCTCTTCATCGAGCCCCCACAGGAGCGGGTCATGGGCCCAATTGGATTCAAAGAACTGATCGTCATTCTGGTCGTCGTACTGCTCATCTTCGGGGCCAAGAAGCTCAAGACGATCGGCTCCGATCTCGGCAGTGCGGTTCGCGGCTTCAAGAAGTCGATGAACGACGGCGACGCCGAGGAGTCGGTCAAGCAGCTCAAGGCCGATGCCGAGTTCGATGCCGCGAAACCGCAGAACGCGGAGAAGAGCGAGCACAAGGCCTGACGCGATTCGCCGCGCCTGCCCTTGTTCGCCTTCACCTGATCCCGCCGCGCGGCGGAACATTCCATGTTCGAGGTTGGATTCACAGAACTCCTGCTGATCTTCGCGCTCGCGCTGATCGTGCTCGGGCCGGAGAAACTGCCGAAGCTCGCGCAGCAGATCGGGCGCTGGGTCGGCCGCGCGCGCGCGATGGCGCGCCAGTTCCGCGAGCAGCTCGAGGAAGAGGCTCACAACCTCGAGACCAAGATGAAGATCGATCCGGGCATCGATACGTCGCTCGATCCGCGGGCGGGCCCGCAGGCATCGCAGCCCACCCCTTCCGCGCCCGCGAGCGACTCGCCTGCTCCGGCCGCACCCGCCGCGGAACCGGAAGAAGAGTTCTATCCACCCGATCACCACATGCATTCCTCGCACCGCCAGGCGGCGCGGGAAACCAGCGCGCCCGTCGAGCCTGTCGAGCCGGTCGAACCGGCCGAGTCCACCGCGCAGCAGCAGCTTGACCTAACTACTCCGCCGGCCGCGCCGGAGCAGAAGCCGTGACCGAGGACAACAAGGAGGAACAGCTCGCCGAAGGCACGCTCATGTCGCACCTGCTGGAGCTGCGCAACCGCCTGCTGAAAGCCCTGGTCGCGCTGTTCATCGCGTTCATCCCCGCCGCGATCTTCGCCAACGAGCTGTTCGCGATCATCGCCCAGCCGCTGATCGACAAACTGCCGGAAGGCAGCACGTTGCTCGCGACGGGTGTCGTTTCCACGTTCATGACCCCTTTCAAGGTGTCGTTCTACGTTGCGCTGTTCATCGCGATGCCGGTGGTGCTCTACCAGATCTGGGCATTCGTCGCTCCCGGCCTGTACCGGCGCGAGAAGCGCTTCGCGGTGCCGCTGCTGGTTTCCTCGGTGTTGCTCTTCTACAGCGGCGTGGTATTCGCGTATTTCGTCGTGTTTCCGGTCATGTTCCCGTTCCTGATCGGCACGACCCCGGGCGGTGTCACGTACGCGCCCGACATCGCGGCTTATCTCGACTTCGTGCTCACGATGTTCTTCGCGTTCGGCGTCGCGTTCGAGGTGCCCGTGGCCGTCGTGCTGCTGGTGCTCACCGGTCTGGTCGACGTGGACAAGCTCGGCAGGAACCGTGGGTACGTGCTCATCGGCATTTTCATCGTCGCCGCCTTCCTCACGCCGCCCGACGCCATTTCACAGATCATCATGGCCGTTCCGATGTACCTGCTCTACGAGGGTGGTCTCGTCATGGCGCGCCTGATGCAGAAGATGCGGCGCGAGGCCCAGGAAGCCGAAGAGAAAGCGAAGGAAAAGGAAGAAGCGCAGGCCTGACCTGTGAGCCCGACCTCTGGGCCGCGCATCGAACAGAGCCCTACGGGACCGGCGTTTTCCTTGCTGGCGCCCGTGCCCTTGGGTCAGACTCGGGCCCATCGCGACGCAGCAGCGTCCACAAGAATCAGGGCATAAAACATGAGTGATCCGACGACGGCCGCCGGCGATCCGCTGGCGCAGCCGAAGCAGACGTTTCTCGGCCATCCCTTCGGACTGGTAACCCTTTTCGGCACGGAGTTCTTCGAGCGCTTCACCTACTACGGAATGCGCGCGTTGCTGGTGCTGTTCCTCGTGGCGGCGACCAGTTCCGCGAATCCGGGATTCGGTCTCGACAAGGAAACGGCGGGCGCGGTTTATGGTTTGTACGCGGGCTCGGTGTACCTCGGCTGCGTGCCCGGCGGCTGGATCGCGGATCGACTGATCGGCCAGCGCAACGCGGTGTTCTGGGGCGGCCTGATCATCGCCGCGGGCAATTTCATCCTCGCATTGCCCGCTTCGGCGCCGGTGTTCTACCTCGGCCTCGCAGTCATTGTCGTAGGCGTGGGTCTCCTGAAGCCGAACGTTTCCGCGATGGTCGGTTCGTTGTACGAAGGCCAGCCGGGCGCGCGACGCGATGCCGGTTTCTCGATCTTCTACATGGGCATCAATCTCGGCGCGTTCGTCTCGCCGCTGGTCGCGGGCACGATCGGCGAAGCCTGGAACTGGCGCGGCGGCTTCTTCTGCTGCGGCCTGTTCATGTTGTTAGGCGTGGTGCTGTTCCGCTTCACGGGCCGCTGGCTCGACGGCGCCGGCGCGCCGCCGCAGGCAGCGGATCCGGCCACGCAGAAGCGTCGCTGGCAGATCGTGTGGGGCGGCTTCGCCGTGCTCGCCGCGATCATCGCGTGGATGTTCTTCAAGGGCAGCCCGGTGCCGATCACCGAGCTCGCCCAGTACTTCGGCGCGGCAATGCTCGCGCTGGCCGTGTTCTTCTTCGGTTACGTGCTGCTGTTCGCGGGCCTCACGAACGCGGAGCGCAAGCGCGTCGGCGTGATCGCGATCTTCTTCCTGTGCGCCGTGATCTTCTGGGGCGGATTCGAGCAACAGGCGACCACGTTCAACCTGTTCGCGCAGGATTACACCGACCGCTCGTTGCTCGGCTCGTGGTTCCCGGAAAGCGTGCATCCCGCGGCCTGGTACCAGTCGATCAACCCGTTGTGCATCATCATCTTCGCGCCGTTCTTCGCTTGGCTCTGGGTGGCGCTCGGCGCGCGTAATCTCGATCCGTCCGCGCCGGCGAAGATGGGCCTCGGCCTCGTGTTCCTCGGCGTCGGCTTCCTCGTGATGATGTGGGCCGCGGAGCTCGTGGTGTCGACGAACGGGAAGGTGGGCCCGACCTGGCTGCTGCTCGCCTACCTGATCCACACGTTCGGCGAGCTGTGTCTCTCGCCCGTGGGCCTGTCGAACGTCACCAAGCTGTCGCCGCCGAAGTTCGTCGGTCAGATGATGGGCATCTGGTTCCTCGGTTCCGCGATCGGCAACCTGATCGCGGGACTGGCCGGAGGCCACGTCGGCGGCTCGCAGGCCGCCGATCTGCCCGGACAGTTCCTCGTGATGGCGCTGGTCGGCGTCGGCGCCGGAATACTCATCCTGCTCATCTCGCGCGGACTGCGCGGCTGGATCGGAGAACACAAATGAGCTCCACTAACTACTTCCGCGGCGCCGCCGCAATTGTCATTGCCGCCACCGCCATCCTGCTCGCGGGCTGTCCCGCCAACGAAGGCCCCAAACCTCCGGTCCTCGGCGACGGCGCGCAGTTCATCAAGGACGTGAACAGCGAGTTCACCGCGATCAGCCGGGAGGCGAGCGCCGCGGGCTTCACGCAGGCGACCAACATCACCGTCGATACGCAGTTCCTGAATGCGCGCGCGACCGAACGCTCCATGGAGTTCTTCAGCCGCAAGGCGGCGGAGGCGAAGAAGTTCGACGGCGCGAAGCTCGATCCCTCGGTCGACCGGTCGCTGAAGCTGATCAAGCTCGGCGTGAGCGCGCCCGCGCCCAGCGATGCCGCCAAGCGCGCGGAGCTCGCGGACATCTCCGCGAACCTCGAGGCGATGTACGGCGAGGGCAAGTATTGCCCGGACGGTCCCGAAGGCAAGCGTGGCTGCAGGAACCTCGACGAGCTCAGCGAAGTCCTCGCGACCAGCCGCAACTACGAAGCGCTCACCGAGGCCTGGGCCGGCTGGCACTCGATCTCGCGCCCCATGCGCCCGAAGTACGAGCGCTTCGTCGAGCTCGCGAACGAGGGCGCGCGCGAACTCGGATTCGAGGACGTCGGCGTGTTGTGGAAGTCGCGTTACGACATGGACGCGGCGGCGTTCGAGAAGGAAGCCGCGCGACTCTACGAACAGGTGAAACCGCTGTACGAGGGCCTGCACTGCTACGCGCGCAAGCGCCTCGCGCAGCGCTATGGCAAGGACAAGGTTCCGGACGGCAAGCCCGTGCCCGCGCACCTGTTCGGCAACATGTGGGCGCAGCAGTGGCACCGTATCTACGACGACCTGCTCAAGCCCTATCCGGCCGCGAGCATCGAATCGGCGGATCGCCAGCTGCAGGCGCAGAAATGGGACGCGCACCGGATCGTGCGGTCGGCCGAGAGTTTCTACACCTCGATCGGCTTCCCGGCGTTGCCGCAGAAGTTCTGGGAGCGCTCGATGTTCACGCGCCCGCGCGACCGCGAAGTCGTTTGTCACGCGAGCGCCTGGGACATGGACGACCAGGACGACGTGCGCATCAAGATGTGCATCCGTCCGCTCGAGGAGGATCTCTTCACGGTGTACCACGAGCTCGGCCACGTCTATTACTACATCTGGTACAAGGACCAGCCGATGCTGTTCCAGGACGGCGCGCACGACGGCTTCCACGAGGCCATCGGCGACGCGGTCAATCTCTCGGTCACGCCCGCCTATCTACGCAAGA
>JAEZCN010000085.1 GCA_023433515.1 Pseudomonadota bacterium | reverse complement strand
CGCAGCGCCCCGCCCGCGCCGCGCTGTGCGACGTCGCGCGGCAATGGCACGGCGGAATCGACGTGCTCATCAACAACGCCGGCATCAATCCGTTCTCGATGTACGAGGACCTGACGCCCGAGCAACTGGACGAGACATTGGCCATCAACCTCCAGGCGCCCATGCACCTGTGTCGCGACCTGCTGCCGTTCCTGCTGACGCGCGAGTCGGCCGCGATCGTCAACATCGGCTCGGTGTTCGGCGCCATCGGTCTTCCGGGCTCCGTCGCGTATTCGGCCACCAAGTTCGCGATCCGCGGATTCTCCGAGGCGCTGCGCCGCGAGCTCGCGGACAGCCGCGTCGTGGTGAAGCATCTTGCGCCGCGCGCCACGCGGACGGCCATGAATTCGGCCGCGGTCGAGGAAATGAATTCGCGGCTCAAGGTCGCCATGGATCCGCCGGAGCGCGTCGCGCGCGAGCTCGTCTCGCTGCTCGAGCGCCGCCGACACTCCGCGATCGTCGGCTGGCCGGAGAAGTTTTTCGTGAAAGTGAATGCCCTGTTTCCCGGCGTCGTCGATCGCGCCGTGCGCGGACGGCTGTCCGTCGTCCGCGCCTGCGCGCGCTTGCGCTTCGCCACCCGCCACGAGGTACCTGCCAATGAACATCAAGACATCGCTGCGTAACTGGTTAGGGTCCCTGGCGTTCGCCGTCGCGCTCATGCCCGCGCTGCCGGCCTTCGCGCAGGATGCGTCACTCGCGACGGAACTGTCGGACCTCCAGCACGGCTGGGACCGCGCGAGCTACCAGACCCCGGATTCCGCCGACAAGGAACGGCAACTCGAAGCGCTCGCCGCGCGCAGCGAGCAACTCACACGCAAGTATCCCGGCCGCGCCGAGCCGCTGGTGTGGGAAGGTATCGTGCTGAGCTCCTACGCCCACGCCAAAGGGGGGCTCGGCGCGTTGTCGCTGGCGAAGAAGTCGCGCGACGTCCTGCTCGAGGCAGCAAAGATCGATCCCGCCGCGCTGCAGGGCTCGGCGTATACGAGCCTCGGCGCGCTGTACTACAAAGTGCCCGGCTGGCCGATCGGCTTCGGCGATCACGACAAGGCGACCGACTATCTGCAGAAGGCGCTGGCGCTCAACCCCGATGGCATGGACCCCAACTACTTCCTCGGCGAGCTGCTCTACGAGGAAGGGAACTACGCCCGTTCGCTCGAGCATCTCCAGAAGGCATTGGCGGCGCCCGCCCGTCAGGATCGACCGCTTGCAGATGCGGGGCGCAAGGATGAGATCAACGTGCTCGTGGCGAAGGTGCGCGGGAAGATGGACTGACCGGCGAAGGCGTCATGTCGGTGCGAACAGTACCGGCAACAGATAGTCCGACTCGACTTCGATCGGGATTCCGCAGTCGTGCGCGAGGCAACACATTGCCTGCGCGGGCAGCGAGAACCACGAGATCGGCCCGTGCGGAGCCTCTTCGCCCCAGTAGGCCTTGTGCGCTTCGAGCGCCGCCGCCAGCGCCGCGTTGAAGCGCGCCGCATCGCGCTCGACGATGGCCGGGAGCATCGCGAACATCTTCGCCGCGACGCCCGGGACTCCCGGCTTGGCGATCGCCGCGTGCATGGGGTCCGTCAGCAGGATTGCCTTCTCGACGTGCGCCAGCGCCTCCGCGGGCGCCGAGTCCAGCGCCAGCAACGCGCGTCGCCACGCGTAATGGTACTCGTCGAGTTCGGCGCAAAGCCGCAACCGGTCGGGGTTGATGGCGCGTAACCCGTCGAACGCCGGCGCCTCACGCGCGATCAGCGCGCCATACCACCCTTCCTGCCAGCGACCGATGTCCGACAGACCCTGGGGACCCACCGACGTCATCGTCACCGTGACATCACCGATGGGAAAGTCCACCGTCGCGTCGCGCTCGCGCGTGCCGAGCAGCACCAGGCCCAGGCGAGCCTGCGCGAGGATCCGCGCCGCAAGCCGCAGGATCTCGTGCTGCCGGTCGAACACCGAGCAGTCGCCTAACAAGGCCAGTGCGCGATTGCCGAGCACCGACAGCGCCGAAATGTCCACCGGCGTGCCCCGGGCGACTACCTGTCGGAAGCGGTTTTCGGAGCGGGCGAACAGCGCCTGCAGGGCGGCGGAATCGAATTCATGACGGTCTATCTTCATCGCTATCGATGGCCCCGCGTAGCCAGGATCTGCAGGGATGTCGTCATCGGCCGGATCATGGTCTATCTAGTCGCATCCGGCAAGAACGAGCGCTCCCCTGCACGGCTCCAGAGCCATTGAGACAGCGGCCCACCCAGCGGGTAAGACGACCAACGGCGAGGGGACCATCGGATGGCGCACCTACATCGGCGTCGGACCACTGCGCCACGCAGACCGAGGTGGGAGCATGCTTACGTAGCGCGACCGGTATCGCGCTTGCCAAGCGTGCCGCCGCGCAGTGAACTGGCGGCATGAATCCTCTGCAGAAACTCAGCGAGCTTGGCCAAAGCGTCTGGCTCGACGACCTGCGTCGCGGCTGGCTGCGTGACGGCACGATCGCGCGCTGGATCGCCGACGATAGACTCGCGGGCATCACCTCGAACCCCGCCATCTTCGAAAAGGCGATCAGCGAGGGCGATGACTATTCCAAAGACATCCGCGCGAGCTCGGGATTGGATCCGGCACAGATCTACGAGCGCCTTGCGCTCGACGACGTGCGCGCGGCCGCTGACCTGTTCTCGCCTATCTACGCGCGGGACCAGTCCGACGGCTTCGTGAGTCTCGAAGTCTCGCCGCATCTCGCGGACGACACGGAAGGCACGTTGAACGAAGCCCGCAGGTTGTGGCGAGCGTTCGGCCGGCCCAATGCCATGGTCAAGGTCCCCGGCACGGCCGCCGGCGTTCCCGCGATCCGGCGACTGCTCGCGGAAGGCATCAATATCAACATCACGTTGTTGTTCGGCCAGGTTCGTTATCGCGAAGTGGTCGAGAGTTTTCTCGCGGCGATGGAGGAGCGGCTCGCGGCGGGTCAGCCCCTGCGCCCGGTGTCGTCGGTCGCCAGTTTCTTCCTGAGTCGGATCGATGTGCTCGTCGACGCGCGACTCGACCGGCACGGCGATCCGCAAGCCCGCACGCTGCGCGGCGCCGCGGCGATCGCCAATGCGCGCCTCGCATATAACTACTTCCAGGAATGGT
>JAEZCN010000125.1 GCA_023433515.1 Pseudomonadota bacterium | reverse complement strand
CGCGTTGAATTATGAGGGTTCGTCCCCTATCCTTCAAACCGCTCACCGGGGAGATCAAGTCAATGAAAATATTCACGAATCATCGTTTCGCCCTCATCACGGGCGTAGTGCTGGCGGTCATCCTGGCTGTTGCGCTATCCGCGTCCACCGACGAAGGCAATGCCTTCAACCAGGCTGCGCTCGCGCGCTGGGTTCACATCGTTTCCGGCGTGTTCTGGATCGGCCTGTTGTATTACCTCAACGCCGTGCAGGTTCCGGCGCAGGCCGCCGCCACGGAAGACAAAGGTGGTCCGGGGCCCGCGGCCATCGGCAAGTACATCGCTCCGCGCGCGCTGTTCTGGTTCCGTTGGGCCGCGCTCGTCACGTGGCTCGCGGGCGCGTGGCTCCTGGGTCCCGGCTTCACGAAGGCCTTCGCGCTCGGTATCGGACCCGACGGCGTCGACTACTACTTCCTCAAGATCGGAATCGGTGCGTGGCTCGGTACGATCATGTTCCTCAACGTGTGGGGCATCATCTGGCCTAACCAGAAGAAGGTGCTCGGCATCGTTGCGGCATCCGACGAAGAAAAGGCGAAAGCGCGCAAGACCGCGCTCTATGCCTCGCGCACGAACTTCATCCTGTCGTTCCCGATGCTGCTCTGCATGGGCGGCGCAACGCACGGCTTGCCCTTCTGATCGAGAAAGTCCCACCCGAAATCGTCGCGCGGCAGGTCTCGGCCGCGCTTTCTGAAGATGTGGGCGGCGGTGACGTCACCGCCGCCCTGGTTCCCGCCTCACAACAAGTGCGCGCCTCGGTCATCGCGCGCGAACCCGCTATCCTGTGCGGCACCGACTGGTTCGACGCCACGTTCCGCGAGCTCGATCCGAACATCCGGATCGAATGGCTGACCCGCGACGGCGGACGCATCCTCCCCGACATGACCGTGGTGCGCGTGCTCGGATTCGCGCGGCCCATCCTCACGGGCGAACGCACGGCGCTCAATTTTCTGCAGACCTTGTCGGGCACGGCCACCGCCGCGAGCCGCCATGTCGAAGCCGTGGCCGGCACGCAGTGCCAGATCCTGGACACGCGCAAGACGCTGCCGGGCCTGAGGCTCGCGCAGAAATACGCGGTGCGCTGCGGCGGCGCGCGCAACCACCGCATGGGCCTGCACGACATGGTGCTGCTCAAGGAGAACCACATCATCGCGGCTGGTTCGATCGCGACCGCCATCGCGGCGGCGCGCAAGCACTCGCCGGACGTACCGGTCGAAGTCGAGGTGGAATCGCTGGGCGAATTCGACCAGGCGCTGGAAGCCGGCGCCGACGTCATCATGCTCGACGAGCTGACCCTCGACGACATGCGCATCGCCGTGCAGCGCAACCGGGACCGGGGCCGCAAGGCCAGACTCGAAGCCTCGGGCAACGTATCCCTCAAGACCGTACGCGACATCGCCGTGACGGGCGTCGACTACATTTCCATCGGCGGGATCACCAAACACGTTCAGGCCGTGGATCTGTCGATGCGCTTCGAGTTCGTTGCGTGAGGTCACGGCCGAAGATCCGGGTCGTGTTCGCGTCGGCCATCCTCGGGTTGTCGGTCGCCTGCGCACGCCACGACCAGGACGCCCTCCCCGGCACGGTCGAACGCGACCGCATCGAACTCGCCGCGGAAGCCAACGAAACCATCGTCGAACTACCGTTCGCCGAGGGTGCGACCGTGAGGGCCGGCGACGTCGTCGTCGTGCAGGATCGCGTGCTGACCAGCGCCGAGGTCGACGCGGCCCGTGCCCAGCTCGCCGAGACCGAGGAGCGTTACGCCGAGCTCAAGAGCGGCCCGCTGCAGACCACGATCCGCGCCGCCGCGGCGCGCCGCGACCGCGCGCGCGCCACGCGCGACGAAGCGGTGCGCGAACGCGACCGGCTGCTGGGCCTCGTCGAGCGCAGTCTCGTGAGCAAGTCGGACGCCGACCGCCAGGTCGCGGTCGCGCTCGCGGCCGAGGCCAGCCTGCTGGAAGCCGAGGCGGACCTGCGCGAACTGCAACAGGGCACGCGCGCGGAGCAGCTCGCGCAGGCGCAGCGCGCGGTCGACGCCGCGCGCGCCAACCTCGGCGCGCTCGAAACCACGGCATCGCGACTCGAGATTCGCGCACCGGTCGCGGCGACGATCGACTCGCTGCCGTTCCGCGTCGGGGAAAAACCCGCGCGCGGTGCGACGGTCGCCGTGCTGCTCGCCACGACGGCGCCGTTCGCGCGCATCCACGTGCCCGCGCCCATCCGTGCGCGCGTCAAGGTCGGTACGGCCGCGACCCTGCGCGTCGACGGCGTCGACCGGACCTTCCGCGGCCAGGTGCGTTTCGTGGCGAGCGACGCGGAGTTCACACCTTACTACTCGCTCACCGCCGCGGACCGCTCGCGCCTGTCGTTCCTCGCCGAGGTCGTGTTCGAAAACGACGAAGCCGCGACGATTCCGTCGGGCATCCCCGTCGACGTGTCGCTCGAGCTCGAATCGCCGTGAGCGACACCGCCATCTCGGCGCGGCAGCTGACCCGGAAGTTCGGCGACAAGATCGCGGTCGATCACGTCGACCTCGACATCCCCGCGGGCCGCATCTACGGATTCCTCGGGCCCAACGGATCGGGCAAGTCCACCACGCTGCGCATGTTGTGCGGCATGTTGCTGCCGAGCGAAGGCCACGCCGAGGTGCTGGGACTCTCGATCGTCGACGACGCCGAGGCGATCCGCCGGCGCCTGGGTTACATGCCGCAGAAATTCTCGCTGTGGGAGGACCTGACCACCGACGAGAACCTGCGGTTCATCGCCGACCTGTACGGTCTCGAAGGCGACGTGGCCGCACGCATCGCCGCCGCACGCGCCACGTACAACCTCGAAGCGCTGCGCAACCAGCGCGCGGGCACGATGAGCGGCGGACAGAGGCAGCGCCTGGCACTCGCCGCGGCGACGCTGCACGAGCCGGAGCTGCTGCTGCTCGACGAGCCGACCAGCGCGGTCGATCCGCAGAGCCGGCGCGATTTCTGGGAGCGGCTGTTCCTGCTCGCCGAAGACGGCGCGACCATCCTGGTCTCGACTCACTACATGGAAGAGGCCGAACGCTGTCACGGTCTCGCGATCCTGGCCGAGGGACGCCTGGTCGCCGAAGGCTCGCCACGCGACCTGCTGAACGCGGTCGATGCCGACGTATACGAGATCGAAGGCGCCGATGACAGCGCGACGCCCAAACTACTGCGTGTCCTGCCCTGGGTGCACGGCGTCACGCAACTCGGCGTGCGCCTGCGCGTGCTCGTCGACCGCGGCGCTCCGGATGCGGATTCGCGCATGCGGACCGAGCTCGCCAAACACGGCATCCAGGCGCAGGTGGCCCGCACGCACGCGAGCCTCGAGGATGTGTTCGTCGTCGCGACGCGCGGAGAGACCCGTGTCGAATGAGCGGGGCAAGCCGGGTCGGCTGCGCGCCTCGCTGCGGCGCCTCGGCGCGGTGGCCCGCAAGGAAGTGCGCCAGCTGGCGCGCGACCGCGTGACCTTCGGCATGATCGTCGGCGTGCCGCTCATGCAGATCCTGCTGTTCGGATACGCGATCAATTTCGACGTGCGCCACCTCGCCACCGTCGTGCACGACCAGGCCAACTCCTCGATGTCGCGCGAATTCATCGCGCAGCTCTCCGCCACCCAGGTGCTGCGCGTCGACTACACGACGAATTCGGGCGCCGAGGTGGACCGGCTCATGCGCGAGGGCCGCGCGAGCATGGCCGTGGTCATCCCGCCCGACTTCGAGCGGCGGCTGCAGTCGGATACGCGGCCCGTGGCGCAGATCCTCGTCGATGGCTCGCAGCCGAGCCTCGCGGGTGTCGCGAGCGGCCTCGCGGCGATCCCGCTCATCACGCGCCATGGCGCGGGACCCTACTCGGGCGGCAAACGCATGACCCCGCGGCGCGTGGAAATCCGTACGCTGTACAACCCCGAGAAACGCACCGCGGTCCAGATCGTGCCCGCGCTGATCGGCGTGATCCTCACGATGACGATGGTGGTATTCACGGCCGGCGCGATCGTGCGCGAGCGCGAACGCGGCAATCTGGAGTTGCTCATCGCGACGCCACTGGGCCGGCTCGAGCTCATGGTGGGCAAACTACTGCCGTTCGTCGCGATCGGGCTCATCCAGACGACGATCATCCTGATCGTGGGATCTGCGCTGTTCAACGTGCCGGTGGTCGGCAGCGTCATGGATCTTTATCTCGCCGCGCTCCTGTTCATCGCCGCCACCCTCGGTCTCGGCCTGTTCGTCTCGACGCTCGCGAAAACCCAGTTCCAGGCGTTCCAGCTCGCCTTCCTGACGATGCTCCCGTCGATCCTGCTGTCGGGCTTCATGTTCCCGTTCGAGGGCATGCCCGTCGCGGCGCAATGGATCGCGCAGCTCCTGCCGCTCACGCATTTCAACGTCATCCTGCGCGGCATCGTGCTGCGCGGCGCGGACCTGCCCGAACTGTGGCCGCAACTCGCGAAGCTCGCGGTATTCCTCGTGCTCATGCTCTCGGTCGCCGTGGCCCGCTTCAAGAAACGCCTCGACTGAAATGGGGACATTCCCCGTTTCCAGGAAACGGGGACAGGCCTGCACCCTGCGTTAGACTCGCCTCCCGGACACGAGGTGAACCCCATGGACGAAAACTCACAGGAGAAGCGCGCCGCCCGCTTCCGCGCGCTGCATGAAAGCGGCACGTTCCTGATCGGCAACTGCTGGGATGGCGGTACCGCGCGCATCCTCAACTCGCTGGGCTTTCCCGCGCTGGCGACCTCCAGCGGCGCCTGCGCCGGAACGTATGGCCGCCTCGATCACGGCGTCTCGCTCGACGAGGCGCTGGCCCACGCCAAGCTCATCTGCGACGCCACGTCGCTGCCCGTTTCGGGCGATCTCGAAAAAGGCTTCGGCGATTCTCCCGAGGCTGCCGCCAAAGCGATTCGTCTCGCCGCGGGCATCGGCCTCGTGGGCGGCTCGATCGAAGACTCGACCGGCCGCAAGGACGATCCGATCTTCGACTTCACGCTCGCGACCGAACGCGTCGCCGCGGCCGTCGAGGCCGCGCGCGCACTCTCCTTCCCGTTCACGCTGACCGCGCGCACGGAAAACTTCCTGCTCGGCCGCAACGATCTCGACGACACGATCCGCCGCCTGCAGGCATTCGAGAAAGCTGGCGCCGACGTGTTGTTCGCTCCGCTGCTGCCAACCATGGACGCCGTGCGCACCGTGTGCGCATCGGTACGCAAGCCCGTCAACTTCATGGTCGCGGTCCCGGGCAAATCTTTCAGCGTGCGCGAGCTGGCGGAGGCCGGCGTACGCCGCATCAGCTTCGCGACGTCGCTGTATCGCGCCGCCATGCAGGGACTCGCCGATGCCGCGAAGGAAATCCAGGCGAGCGGCACGTTCGACTACCTCGACCGCGCGATGCCCGGCGGAGAATTCGCGAAACACATGGGGAACGCCTGAACATGTTGAACCGACGTGAAATGATCGGCGCGGGCATCGCGGCTGCGGCCACGCCCGCATGGGCCGCGGCCGCCGAATCCGGATCACTCGATGCATTGGCGCGCGCCAAAGGTCTGCGTTTCGGCACTTCCGTCTCCGGCCGCGGCCTCAGCGACACCGCCTATCTACAGCTGGTGCGCGAACAATGCGGCGGCATCGTCCCCGAGAACGAGCTCAAGATGGCGTGGATGCGCCCGGCCCCCGACAGGTTCGTGTTCGAGCGCGCGCAGAAACTGATCGACTTCGCGCAGGCCGAAGGCATGTTCGTACGCGGCCACACGCTGCTCTGGCACCACCCGCGCTGGATGCCGCGCTGGCTCGACTCGCACGACTTCGGCGCGGAGCCCGCGAAAGCCGCGCGCGAATTCCTCGAGGATCACGTGACGCGCACCGCGACGCACTTCGGCACGAGCATCTGTTCCTGGGACGTCGTCAACGAAGCCGTGCACAACATCACGGGTGAGATGCGCGAGACCGCGCTGTCGAAGGCCATCGGCTCGCCGGACGCGGTGCTCGAGATCGCCTTCCGCAAGGCGCGCGAGGCCCTCCCCACGACCGAACTCGTCTACAACGATTACATGGGCTGGGAAAGCGACAACGGGCCGCATCGCGACGGCGTGTTGCGGCTGCTCGAACGCTTCCGCAAGAACGACGTCCCCGTCGACGCGCTCGGCATCCAGGCGCACATCGGCGCGGGCAACCAGGACAGCAATGCGAATCGCGCCTTCGACGCGAGCGATGAAAAGGCCTGGCGCAAGTTCCTCACCGAAGTCACGGGCATGGGCTACAAGCTGCTCATCACCGAGTTCGACGTGCACGACACGCCGCTGCCCGCGGACTTCGCGGAGCGCGACGCGCAAGTCGCGGCGCTCGGCCGCGCATTCCTGGACCTCACGCTGTCGTTCGAGGAGGTCAACGTGGTCATGTGCTGGGGCCTCGCCGACAACCATACCTGGCTGCAGGGTCGCACGCCGCGCGAGGACAAACTACCCAAGCGCCCCACGCCGTTCGACAATCGTTACACCGCCAAGCCGCTGCGCGATGCCATCGCCGCGGCATTCCGCTCGGCGCCGAAACGGACTCCCGGGCCCGCGTTCGAAATGAAATGAAACTCGTAGACTGCACACCGCGGCGCCACTCCGCGGCCATTCTGGCCATCTTCAACGACGCGATCGTGAACTCGACCGCGTTGTACGACTACGAGCCGCGTACGCTTGAATCCATGGCGACGTGGTTCGAAGCAAAGGCGCGGGGCAACTTTCCCGTCATCGGCGTCGAGAACCGAAAAGGCGAGCTCCTGGGCTTCGGCAGCTACGGCACGTTCCGCGCCTGGCCCGCGTACAAGTACACGATCGAACACTCGTTATATGTGGATAACCGCTTTCGCGGCCAGGGCGTCGGCAAGGCTTTGCTCACGGCCATCGTGCAGGCCGCCGAAAGACAGGGTTATCACGTGCTCGTCGGCGGTATCGACGCGTCGAACACCGCCAGCATCCGCCTGCACGAAAAGCTCGGCTTTACACATTGCGGGACGGTGAAACAATCGGGCTTCAAGTTCGGTCGATGGCTGGACCTGGCCTTCTACCAGCGCATACTCGCGACGCCGGCCACGCCGGTTGATGGATGACATTCGACTCGAGGGGGGATCTTGAGATTCATCGTTCTGGCCGCATTCGCCGCGGCGACCGCACACGCGCAGCCGGTCGTGTTCGACTGGTTCGAATACACGGGCAATGATGCGCTCTACTCCGCGCCGCTTCCGGCCGGGAGTTTCCACAACCCGATTCTCGCGGGTTACTACCCCGACCCCAGCGTCACGCGGGCCGGGGACAAGTACTACCTGGTCAACTCCACGTTCGCGCACTTTCCCGGCATCCCGATCCACGAGAGCGACGATCTCGTGCACTGGCGGCTCATCGGCCACGCGCTTTCCGATCCCGCCAAGATCAGCTTCGACGGCCTCGGCATCTCGCGTGGCGTGTTCGCGCCGTCGATCCATTTCCACGACGGGACTTACTACATCATCAACACGCTGGTCGACGCGGGCGGCAATTTCTTCGTGACAGCGAAGAACCCGGCCGGGCCGTGGTCCGACCCGGTGTGGCTCAAGGGCCTCGATGGCATCGATCCGTCGTTCTTCTTCGACGACGACGGCAAGGCGTACGTGCTCAACAACGGCGGGCCCGAGGGCAAGCCGCTCTACGACGGGCATCGCGCGATCTGGATCCAGGAGTTCGATCTCGCTACTGACAAACTCGTCGGCCCGCGCAAGGTGATCGTGAACGGCGGCGTCGACATTTCGAAGAAACCCATCTGGATAGAAGGCCCGCATCTGTATCGCGTCGGCGAGTGGTACTACCTCAGCTGCGCCGAGGGCGGCACGGGCCCGGGCCATTCGCAGGTGGTCCTGCGCGCGCGTTCTCCGTGGGGTCCGTACGAGGCGTACGCGGGCAACCCGATCCTCACGCAGCGCGATCTGCCGGCCGATCGCCCGGATCCGATCACGAATGCCGGACACGCGGACCTCGCGCAGACGCAGGACGGAAGCTGGTGGGCGGTGTTCCTCGCCTCGCGTCCGTATGCCGGCGACCGTTACAACACGGGCCGCGAGACCTTCCTGCTGCCCGTGACGTGGAAGGACGGCTGGCCCGTGATCCTCGAAGCCGGCAAGCCGATTCCAACCACCGTCGCGGGACCGAAGAACTTGACGGGCACCGGCGACCTGTTGTCCGGCAACTTCACGAAACGCGACGAGTTCGACGGAGCGAAGCTCGAACCGGAGTGGCTGCAGGTGCACGTTCCCAAACAGACGTGGATGACGCTGCGCAACGGCACTCTCGAGATCCACCCGCAGCTCACACGTCTCGACGAGAAGAGCAATCCTTCGTTCCTCGCGCGGCGCCAGCAGCACCTCACGTTCGATGCGTCGACGCGGCTCGTACTGCCCGCGTCCCGCCAGGTATCTGCGGGACTGGCGGCGTATCAGAACGAGACACACTGGTATTTCCTGAATGTCCGCCGCATGCACGACGGAGTGCGGGTGTCGCTCGAACGCCGCTCGGGCAAGGATCTCGAGACCGTCGTGTCCAGCCTGCTGCCGCCGACGCCGTGGATCGATCTGCGGATCAGCGGCGAGCGCGATCGCTATTCGTTCTATTACGACATCGGCAAGGGCTGGCAACCGGTTCGTGAAAACGATGACGGTTCCCTGCTGAGCACGGAAGTCGCCGGAGGATTCGTCGGCACCGTGCTCGGTCCGTACGTACGACAGGAATGAAGATGAAGAAAGCACTCCTCGCAAACGCCCTGATGTTCGCTGCCGCATTCGCCTTCACGCAGACGGGCGTCGCACAGACACCCGCGGCCGCTAACGCCGAAGAATGGATCACGCTGTTCAACGGCAAGGACCTCACCGGCTGGACGCCCAAGATCGCGAAGCACGCGCTGGGCGAAAACTACGGGAACACATTCCGCGTCGAGGACGGCCTGCTCAAGGTGCGTTACGACAAGTACCAGAGCTTCGACGGGCAGTTCGGCCATCTCTTCTGGAAGTCGCCCTACTCGTATTACAAGCTTCGGGTCGAGTACCGCTTCGTCGGCGACCAGGCACCGGGCCATCCGGGCTCGTGGGCGTTCCGCAATTCGGGCGCGATGCTGCATTCGCCCGATCCGCGCACGATGCCGCGCGACCAGACGTTTCCGATCTCCATCGAGGCACAGTTCCTCGGCGGCAAGGGCGACGGCACGTCGCGTCCCACCGCGAACATGTGCAGCCCCGGCACCGAGGTCGTGTACGAGGGGACTATCTACCCCGAGCACTGCCTCAATTCGAAGTCGAAGACCTTCGATGGCGACCAGTGGGTACAGGCGGAACTGGTCGTGCACGGCGCGGGCACGATCGCGCACTACGTCAACGGCGAGAAGGTGCTCGAATACTCGATGCCGCAGTTCGGCGGCGGCGTGGTCGACAACTACGACACCACGACCAAGCCCGACGGCAAACTCATCGAGAGGGGTTACATCTCACTGCAGAGCGAGTCGCACCCGATCGACTTTCGCAAGGTCGAACTGCTCGATCTCGCGGGCTGCACCGATCGCAAAGCGACCAACTACAAGAGCTACTACGTCAAACACGTGCCGGAGGACTGCAAGTTCGCCGAGGGCGCGCAACCCGCGATGCGCCGGCCCGGCGAATATCCGTTCATGCCGGATTCGCTGCCGCAGCCGGGCGTGCCGAAGGGAAGGCTCGAGGGTCCGTTCGAATTCCACAGCCAGGCGATTCCGGGCACCGTGCGCCAGTACTGGATCTACGTGCCGGCGCAGTACGACGAGAAGAAACCCGCGCCCGCGAACCTGCTCGTGTTCCAGGACGGCCAACGCGCGACGAATCCGCAAGGTAGTTTGCGCATTCCCCAGGCCATGGAGAACCTGATCGCCAAGGGCGAGATGCCCGTGACGATCGGCGTGTTCGTCACGCCCGGGAATCTCAGCGAGACCTACCCGACCAATCTCGGGATGAGCAATCCCGACAACCGTCGCAACGAATACGACGCACTGGACGATCGTTACGCGCGCATACTCATCGACGAACTGCTGCCCGAGGTGGGCAGGAAGTACCGCCTCACGAACGATCCCGAGAAACGCGTGATCGGCGGCACCTCGAGCGGCGCGATCGCGGCGTTCACGGCGGCCTGGCAGCGGCCCGACTACTTCCGCCGCGTCATCAGCATGATCGGCAGCTACACGTCGATCGGTTATTCCCCCGCGGCGGACGGCAAACCGATGATCCCGGGCGGCGATCTGTACCCCACCCTGATCCGCAAGAATCCGATCAAGCCCATCCGGATCTATCTGCAGGACGGCGACAAGGACCTCTCGAACGAACACGGCAACTGGTTCCTGGCGAACCAGCAGATGCTGTCGGCGTTCGAGTACGCGAACGCCAGGGCGGACCGCGCAGGCACGCTCGGCACGCGTTACGAGGTCAAACACAACTGGGGTGACGGCGCGCATTCGGATCAGCACGGCGGCGCGTTGCTGCCGGAGATCCTGCGCTGGATCTGGTTGAACGACTGAGACGCGCCGCTCACTGACTAAACTTTTAGTTGCTGCCGACTAAGTTCTTAGTTAAGGTGCCCGTCCTGACCTGACAAGGACGGGCGCCATGCGCAAATCCAGGAATCTCGCCGAGGCGCCGAAGCGGCTCACCGACGTCGAGCTCGAGCTGATGACCATCGTCTGGCGCCTCGGCGAAGCCAGCGTCGCCGACGTCATCGCGCAGCTTCCGCCCGGCCGTGAGCTCGCCTATACCTCCGTTTCGACGATGCTCCGCATCCTCGAGAGCAAGGGTGTGGTCGGAACGCGCAAGGAAGGACGCGGCCACATCTATCTACCGCTGCTCGACAAGGCGGAATACGAGGCGTCGGCCGTGCGCGACGTGGTGGACCGGGTATTCCAGGGCGTTCCGGTCGCCATGGTCCGGCAGCTGCTCGACAACGTGAAACTCTCCGATGCCGAATTGCGCGAAGTGCGCAAGCTGCTGAGCCGGCCGAAGGGCCGCAAGTGACCCTGGCCGCCGCCCTCTCCCTGTACACGGCGCTGAACGTCGCGCTCGTCGTCGGTGTATTCGGGCTCGCTGCGCTCGCGCCGCTGCGACGGTACGTGAGTGCGCGCAATCTGCTCATCCTGCATTACTGTGTCGCGGCCGGCGTCGTCGTGGCCGTGCTCGCCGTCTCCTTCCTGCCATCGGCCGATCTGTATACGCCCAGCGCCACGATCTGGTCCGCGCAGTCACTGGAGGAGCCGGATGGGTCCACGACTTCATCCCTCCCCGCGCTGGTCAACGTGGGCGATACCTTCAATCTCGACGCGGGCAGCGTGAGCCGGGCCTGGATCGCCACTGTGCTCGCGCTGCTCGCGCTCGGGGCAACACGTTTGTGGCGAGACTTCCGCGCATTACGCGCGATCCTTCGCGCCTCCCATCGCGTGCGTCGGGTCGGGCGCGTGAGCATCTGGTGCAACGAGTCGATCGCGACACCGTTCACGTGGTGGATTCCCGGCAACGCGCACGTCGTCGTGCCGGCCTACCTCGCCGAACGCGGCGACCAGTACCGGATGGCGGTTTCCCATGAGCTGCAGCATCACCGTCAACGCGACACCGTCTGGTTGTACTTCTTCGCGGCGCTCAGCTACCTGTGCGTCCTGAATCCCTTCGCGCACCTGTGGAGGCGAACCGTCAGCGATCAGCAGGAGTTTGCCTGCGACGAGTCGCTGCTCGCGCGCCACGGCTGGTCGGTGCACGACTACGCGCGCTGCCTTCTTGGCGTGGCCACCGGCGGCCGCGATATCGCGCCACGCGGCGCACTTGCATTCATCCGATTCGGCGATCCACACGTACTGACTCGGAGGATTGAAATGATGTTGTCATCGAAAAGGTGGATTCCCGGGCGCTGGCCACGGCTCGCAGTGGTCGCCGCACTCGTCGGACTCATGACCGTCGCGGCGTATGCGTCGGGCGGGTGGATACAGGATCGGCGCGTCACGCTGGAGCAGGCACGGTCGATGGCCGCGAATGTTCCCGCCACGAGCTTCCAGGTCGTGGTCAACGACGAAGTGCTTCACGAATTGAATCGTTACGTGGGAACACCCGAAGGCCGGGCGTTCATGCACACGGCCCTGCAGCGTCATGCGCTGCAGCGCGACGTCGTCGTCGCATCACTTGCGCGCCACGGGGTGCCGGCCGAGTTCGCGGCGGTGCCCTTGGTCGAGTCCGGCTACCAGAATCTCGACCAGTCGAAAAACCCCGTGGGCGGCGCGGGCGTCTGGCAGATCATCCCGAATACCGCGCGTAATCTCGGCCTGCGCGTCGACTCGCAGATCGACGAACGCCTCGACGCCGCGCGATCCGCGGACGCCGCGGCACGTCTGCTGCATGCACTCCGGTTGCAATTCCAGAACTGGGATCTGGCGCTCTTGGCGTACAACGGCGGCGCCAGACACGTACAGGAGGCCATCGACGGCGCGCATTCCAACGAGCCGTGGACGCTGGTCCGTGGAGGCCACGAGGGCGACAGGGGCTACCTCGCGCGGGTGCACGCCGCGATGATCGTCGCGGCGAATCCGCAATCGGTGGCGCCATGAGTCGCGACGGAGTGATGCGCCTGGCGGCAGCCATCTTCGCGATGCTGGCCGCCGGCGCCCTTTCCAACACGCCGCCGGCAACCGCGTGGCCCGTCGAGAACGGACGCATCCTGGAAACGTTTCGCGGAAATCACCACGGCATCGACATCGCGGCGGAGCCCGGTACGCCCGTGCTCGCGTACGCGGCAGGAGTCATCGATGCGCAAGCCACGGACAGGAACGGCAACAGGTATCTGCGCGTGCGCCACGCGGGCGCGGATTCGACGAGCCTGTATTTCAACCTTGCCGACGTCCGCGTCGCCGTTGGTGACATCGTGAACGCCGGCACGCCGCTTGCCGTCGTGGCGAGCGCTCCCACGGGCAGGAAGGCGCACCTGCATTTCGAGGTCGTGCTCGGTGGGGCAAGAGTCGATCCGCTGGCGCATCTGCCACGGACGACTTCCTGATGTCTAACGCCGGCGCGGCTCCGGCCGCGCCGGCACCGCGCCGCGCGACAGCACGTGGCGCAACAGCCGCGGAAAGTGCCGCGCGAAGAACATGAACACCTTCGCGTGAAAGGTCACGACGACTTCTTTTTTCCCGCGCAGGATCCCGTCGACCATGATGCGAGCGGCGACGTCCGTCTTCATGCGCAGCCAGTCCGGAATGGGATCCTTTGCGTGCTGGTGCACCTCGCCGCGATTGTCCGTACGCCGGATGTCGGAATCGACGTAGCCGGGTGAGACCAGCGTGACACCGACGCCCACGCGCCGCAGGTCCCCGTGCAATGCCTCCGCCAGCGCCCGCACCGCGAACTTGCTCATTGCATAAGCCGAGCTGCCCGAAATCGAGATGTAACCCGCGACGCTGCCCATGACGACGAACCGGCCGCGTCTCTCGCGCAGCGCATCGATCGTTTCGTAGAACGTGCGCAACACGCCGTAGACGTTCGTGTCGAACTGCCGCCGGTAGTCGGCCAGGGTCAGCATCCGCGCGTTTCCCGCGACCCCGAAACCCGCGTTCGCGACGACGATGTCGGGCACGATGCCCTGCGCGCCGAGCTCCGCGACCACGCGGGCGATGTCCCCATCTACCGTGACGTCGCCCCGGTGGGCGCTGGCCTGCCCTCCCGTGGTGCGTAGTTCGGCGGCGAGCGTCTCGAGCTGTTCGATCCGCCGGGCGACCAATGCGACCCGCGCTCCGCGGCCCACGAACTCGCGCGCGAGACCCGCTCCAATTCCGGAGGAAGCGCCGGTGATGAGGACAGTAGTTGGGGCTGCGACGATGGATGCGCTCATGCAGCGAGTTTCTCAGGTTTTGACCGCGGGGTTATCCTGTGTTGTAGTCAGGCCGGTCGATCGGGGAGTGGACAAGAAAAATGAAAGCCCTATGGACGGGCCAGAGCTCGCTTTCAGCCGCGGCGATGGTGTTCTTCGTCGGCGGAATCGTCGACTGGATGATCTCGTCGTGATCTCAAAGATGAGTACGCCCCAGGAACTGTACGCCGCGGCCAGGCAGGATCTGGCCGCACTGGCCGGGCCGCTGTTCGAGCTGTCCGTAAAACGGCTGCGCGAGCGCGGTTACTTCCTGCCGCACTCGGCGGTGCTCACCGTCGAGGGGCGCGTCGCGTTGCTCGACGCGATGTGCAGCACGCCGGGCGGCTTCGCCCACTCGGATCACATCCTGCCGATGCTTCGCGACGGGTTGCGCACGATGGCGGGAGAGCGCGATCTCAAGGCCATCGCCATCGCGGAAATCGTCACGGCGATTCCCGATGCCGAAGAGACGCGCGCGATCAAGGTGCTGATCGAGCACCAGCTCGGCCTCACGATCGTGTTTTACATGCCATTCACCCAGGACGACATCGGCGGTTACGCGATGGGGCAAACGAAGACGTTCTTCACCGATCCCGAGATCAAGGCCTGGCAACAGGACTGAGGCCGGCGCCCCGCTCTCCCGGCCTTTCCGTACCAGGCGCGCGCGACTTGCGGACCATTCATCGGAATGCCGCGCAGGTTGTCATGCCCGACGGCTGCATTTACCTTCGAGCACTGTCTCGTCACCCGGTTCGGCAGGACATCGGGCCTCGCATGAGCCATTCGCATCGCTCCGGTTCAACGATGAAAACACGCCTGGTTTCCCTGTTCCTCGCACTGTGCCCTCTGGCCGCATCCGCCGCGCCCTGCGAGACGACTTCGAAGATCGACTCGCCCCAGGCCGCGTACGCGATGAAGCGCCTGCGATCCGTGTCCGATCCGCAGGGCAAGCCGTGCAGGATCGAGCTATACATCGACCCATCGCTCGGCGCCGAGGGTTTCTCGATCGCCTCCGGGGCGCGCGTCAGGATCACGGGCGGCGACGCTCGCGGCCTGATCTATGGCGCCCTCGAAGCGCGCGAGCAGCTTCTCAACGGCGTCCCCGCGTCGAAACTCGCGGCGGCGCCGGTCAAACCCGCGCTCGCCTTCCGCGGCATCAAGTTCAACACGCCCTGGGACACGTATCGCCCGAGCTCGGCGCTCGACCAGCACTTCTCGACCGTGCGCGACCTCGAGTTCTGGGAAGGCTTCCTCGACATGATGGTCGAGAACCGCTTCAACGCGGTGAGCCTCTGGACGCTGCATCCGTTCACCTACATGATCCGGCCGAAGAACTTCCCCGAGGCCAGCAAGTGGACTGATGCCGAGTTCGCGGCGTGGCAGAAGCTGTATCGCGGGATCTTCCGGCTCGCGAAGGAACGCGGTCTCGACACGTACGTCGTGTTCTGGAGCATCTTCGTGAGCGAGGAGTTCGCGAAGGCTCACAACCCCGACAGCAGGAACTTCTATCCTCACTACTACGTCGACGGCGACACCACGCCGGCCACGAAGCGTTACCTGCGCGAGAGTGTCCGGCAGATGCTCGAGGAGTATCCGGATCTCGACGGCATCGGCGTTTCGCACGGCGAAGGCATGGCGGGCATGACGCCGCTCGAGCGCCAGCAGTTCGTCGACGAGGTCTTCATCGCGGGCGCGCTCGAGGCGAAGCGCACGCGGCCGGTGAAGCTCATCCATCGCGTTCCCTTTTCGTCGGGCCTGTCCTCCGGACCGGGCGTGAGCAAGGACGTCGAGCAAGTCACGCGCGCGGCGATGGAAAAGCTCGGCAACCAGTTCGACGGCCCCATCTGGGCCGAGATGAAATTCAACTGGTCGCACGGCCACTCGACGCCAAAGCTCGTGAAGGTGCACGGCGGCAAACTCGGCGACACCTACTTCGAACCGCCGCCGACCAACTACAAGGTCGTCTGGCAGATCCGCAACGAGGACTTCTTCGCGCTGCGCTGGGGCGTTCCGGATTTCATCCGCCGGCACATCGCGCAGAACGGAACGCAGCCCTACGTGGGCGGCTACTTCACCGGCTCCGAGACGTACATTCCCGCGCTCGACTATTTCACGAAGCTCGAACATCCGCAGTGGCGTTGGGCGTTCGAGCGGCAATGGCTGTTCTACAAGCTCTGGGGACGGCTGCTTTACGACCCCGCGACGCCGGATGCGGTGTTCCAGGCGGAGTTCACGCGCCGTTACGGCCCGCGCACGAAGGACCTGCTGGAAGCCTTCTCGCTCGCATCGAACACGCAGCTGCGTCTCGCCTCGCTGTTCGATTCGCGATGGGACTTCACGCTGTACAGCGAGGGGTTTCTCGCGCTGCAAGGTGAATACACGCGCTACATCGGCGTCGACGCGCTCATCAACCAGCCGACCCTGGATCCCGACTACGTCGGCGTCGCCGAATTCGTGCGATCCAGGCAGGCCGGCGCCGAACTACCCGCCACGCGCATCTCCCCGCTCGCGCTGGCCGACGCGCTCGAACGCGACTGCCGCCGCGCGCTCGATCTCGTCGAGAAGCTGGATACGCGCAGGGACGTCGCCTTGCGATATGAGGTCGCCGACATCCGGACCTGGGCGTATCTCGGCCTGCATCTCGCCGAGAAATTGCGCGGCGCGGTTGCGCTCGAAACGTTCCGCGCGACGGGCAACGAGCAGTATCGGCAGCAGGCGCTCGAACGACTCGGCATGTCGCTGAGCCGCTGGGACGCGGTCGTCGGGATCACGCGCCCGCTGTACGAGGACATGCGCCTCACGCACTACAACCACAATTCGTTCGACGCGAACCCGGACAACCTCTTCCACTGGGCGCGCGTGCGCGAGGAAGTCGCCGGCGATCTCGAAGTGGCGCGCGAGGCCGCACCGCGCCCGTGAAGATCGTCATCAACATCGACGTACCGGACCTGGACGCGGCGATCCGCTTCTACACGGCCGCGCTCGGGCTCACCCACACGCGCACTCTCGACGACGACGTCGCCGAGCTGTCCGGGGCGGCCGCCACGATCTATCTACTGAAGAAGACCGGCGGCACGCCGGCCGTGCACACGCCGCCCATCACGCGCGACTATTCTCGCCACTGGACTCCGGTGCACTTCGACCTGGTGGTCCATGATGTCGATGCCGCCGTATCCCGCGCGATCGGCGCCGGCGCGGTGCGCGAGACCGGACACGTCGATTGGCGCGGTTCGCGCTGCGTGAGCCTGTGCGACCCGTTCGGGCACGGCTTCTGCTTCATCCAGTTCGGGAAGAGCGGCGCGTATGAGTGACGTGCCGCAAGATTGAAAGCGAACGGATGGAGAAAGGGCCGCGAGTCCATCCTATGAACCGCGGCCCCGGCCTCGCCGCAGCGACCTGCTACAGCGAGACGATCGACGACAGGTGCACCACTATCAGCGTCACGGCCCCGCATGCGACCGCTAACAAAACACACGCAAGTCGCTGCCTCACCACCCTCTTGTCCACCATCATTGAATGACCCCTTCCTTGGCTTGTGTGCATCGACGGGCGTTTTGCGCGCTCCGCCACCCTATGTGAGCGCGAACATCCTCCCCCCGGCAGCAGGATTCAAGATGACGCCATTAGGGGACGTAACGGACGCGCAACAGTGGTGGGAATTAGGCGACCCGGGATTTGGCGTCGAGCTGCATGACCGCGCGCCGCGACGCGAAATGTCGATAACTTTCAATCACGAAGTCAGCGAGTTCACGGTCGGAAAGGCGCATCACTTCCATCGCCATCCAGTCGTTGTGGCCCATGTAAGCGGGCACTGACATGCGCGGATCCATCTCGAGCGGACCCTGGCGCTCGATGCCCACCCACACCGACACGGTGAGTCCCTGGCCGTAGTCGTACAGCAGCGCGAAGCTGCGTTTGCCCACGCGCCATACCGGCATGCCGAATTGCAGTGCTTCGCTCGTCTCGGGAAGCGCGCCGCAGATGCGCCGCATTCGCGCAAGCGCCTTCGACGCGCGCGGCGTCTTCATGCGATCGATCTCCGCGGCCTTCATGCGCTGCGTCGGCGCGGCCACGACAGGGGGCTTCGGGACGTTCGCCACGAGTTTCGGCGGCGAACTCGCGACGTAGGCCATGTGCACCAGCTCGATCACGCGTTTCCACGGGAAACCGCGATTGAGCTCGACGCCTATCCACCCGGACGGCCCGACGTATGGCGGCTTGAAGATGGCCTTCGGCGCCGACGCAATGAGTCGCGACTGCTCGAGTGGCGGTGTCGCGAGCCACAACGCGACGCGCCCGTCGCCGTGATGATTGAGCGCGAACACCGCGAAGATCCTGCCCTTGCGGGCCCCGTCGCGCGCGCGGAAGTTGGGCGAGCCGTGCGACTCGAATTCCTCGACACCGGGGAACGCGAGACAAAGCTCACGTACGGCCTGGGGAATGGAGCGGGATCTAGCCATTGCAGAATGACAGCTTCGACTGGTCGTAATCCTTGCCGAAGTTGAACACGAACACCGGGCCCAGGTCGATGGTCTGCTCGGCCGTGGCGAGGTGGATGGAGACATTGCTCTTCGGCAGCGACATGTTTGCCACGCGGAAGGCGCAGTACCTCTTCCACTCGCCGCTGATCGACGAGGTGAATTCGAGCACCTGGCTCCAGGGCGGGGAAGTCATCTGGATGCGCGTCGCGAGCGAGCTACCGCCTTCGGCCGGTTGCTCCGCGCGTGCGTAGTACATCAGCATGATGACGTCGCCTTCGTTGATGGCGCCGTCGATCGGCGAGTTCGCCTGCACGTCCCAGGGGTTGCGGCCCTTGTTGGCTCTCACGCGAAACGCGTAGTCGCCGGGCACTTCGGCCTTGACGTGTTTCGCCTTGGGTTTGTCAGGCTGGAAGTACCACGTGCCGTTGGTCTTCTGATTGATCATCTTGCTGGCCAGCTCGTCGTCCTGCGCGGAGGCACTGACGGCCAACAGGAAAACAACGGCGACACCGGAAAGGAACTTCATGAGCGACCTCCCTCGTGATCGCTTCCTTGCGGAAGAACTCCTGCTTCTAGTCTTCGGATACGCGCCGGAGAAATCAATAACGTCGCAGCGCGCTTTATCGTCGATAGATAAATCTGTCCCCGATCTCGCCCGATCTCGCTATTCCCAGTAGACGGGTTTCTTCATCTGCGAGACGGGGACGCAGCCGTGGAATTCGCCGGGTACGGCCTCGTATTCCATGTTTTCCTTGATTCCCTGCTCGGAGGTGTAGAAGCCCAGCAACGTGAGTTCGCGCGTCATCAGGATGAAGGGCTTGGGGCCATCCGCCTCGAGCGCGCGTTCGATCGATTGCTTCACGAACTCGGTGCGGGCCTGGGGCTCCTGCGCGAGGAAGGGTTTGCCGCCCTGCTTCTCGGCCTCCACCATGAATTCGGCGGCGCCGTTCGCGAAACGCTGCTGCGCCTCCGCGTCGTAAACCGCGCCCAGCACCTCGTCGATGAACGCCGGAACGGCGGCGTCCTTCGCCCCACTGGTGTCGGTCTTCGGGATCATGATCTCCGCGATCTCGGACACCAGCGCGAAATGATCGGCACTCAGGACTTTCGGCACGAAGGCCGCCGCGCCCGGCGCGGCTTCCTTCGCCGAACAGCCCTGCAGGATCGCGAGCGCCGCGGGCGCGGACACGGCCCCGCCCAGCAGCCACGCCGCGCGCCGGAGGATTTCACGCCGCTTCAACAGGTCCGGTGACTCGTTCATAGATTGCCCTTCTTGAGTTCCGACACCGCGTGATCGACCGCACGCGCCGTGAATGCCATGTACGAGAGCGACGGGTTCTGGCAGCCCGAGGACACCATGAACGAACCGTCCGTCACGAACACGTTCTTGCAGGCGTGCACCTGGTTGTACTTGTTCAACACGGACTTCTTCGGGTCCGCGCCCATGCGCGCCGTGCCCATCTCGTGGATGCTGTTGCCGACGTTGTAGTTGTCGCTGCGCACCGTGACGTTCTTGTAACCGGCCGCCTCGAGCATCTCGCCCGCGTCGTTGCGCATGTCCTCCTGCATCTTGCGCTCGTTGTCGCGCACGACGGCGTCGATGGCGAGCAGCGGAAGCCCGTGTTTGTCCTTTTTCGTGCGATCGAGCTTCGCGTGGTTCTCGTGGTACGGCAGGATTTCGCCGAACGCCGTCATCCCGATGGTCCACGGCCCCGGCTCGCGTACCGCCTGCTTGAGCTCCTCACCGATCAGTGCGCTGTCGTTGAAGCGCGAAAAAGTGGAGCGCGAGGCGCGGCCCTGGAAACCGAAGCCGCGCAGGTAGTCGCGCTTGTCCTTGCCGACATTGCGGTAGCGCGGAATGTAGAAGCCGTTCGGCCGGCGGCCCGTGTACGCGACGTCGAGATGCCCCTCGACCGAGGCACTCGCGCCTCCCGGCTTGTTGTGATCCATGATGTTGTGGCCGAGCTCGCCCGAGTCGTTGCCGAAGCCGTTCGGAAAACGGCTCGAGGTCGAATTCAACATGATGAACGCCGAGCCGAGCGCCGACGCGCACAGGAAGATGACCTTTGCGAAGTAGTCGGTCTGCTGGCCAGTCCCGGCGTCGAGCACGCGCACGCCGGTCGCCTTGCCCTTGTCGTTGTCGTAGATGACCTCGTAGACGATCTTGTTGGCGAGCAGCGTCATGTTGCCGGTGCGCTCGGCCGAGGGCAGCGTCGCGGACACGGAACTGAAGTACGCGCCGTAGGGACAGCCGCGGATGCAGAGATTGCGCGCCTGGCAGGTCGCGCGCTGCGGGCTCTCGTTGTGCGTGAGCGGCCCGGTGAGATTCGCACAGCGGCCGATGATGAGCTTGCGGCCGAGCTTCTGATCCAGCTTCTGCTTGAATTCCTGTTCGACGCAGTTGAGATCGTGGGGCGGCAGGAACTTTCCATCGGGCAATTGCGGGAGACCTTCGATGCTGCCGCTGATGCCCGCGAACGTTTCCACCTTGTCGTACCAGGGCGCGATTTCCTCGTAGCTCACGGGCCAGGGAATCGCGATGCCCTCTTTCGCGTTCGATTCGAGATCGAGTGGGCTCAGCCGGTAACTCTGGCGCGCCCACATGAGCGAGCGGCCGCCGACGTGCCAGCCGCGTAGCCAGTCGAAACCGCTCGTTTCGACATAAGGATTGTCGATGTCGTCGACGAACCAGTGTTCGTTCGCGGGCGTCGGGTAGTTGGTGCGCGACCAGACCGGCTTGCGGCGGCGAGTTTCCTGCGTGATGCGATTGCCGTGCGCCAGCTCCCACGGGTTCTTCGTCGCGGTGGGGTACTCCCCGTGCCGGACCATGCGGCCGCGATCGAGTACCAGTGTCTTGAGTCCCTTTTCCGTCAGTTCCTTGGCGGCCCAACCGCCGCTGATTCCCGTGCCAACGACGATCGCGTCAAAAGAATTCGATTCCATGCTTTACTGTTGCCCCCGCAGAAGCTCGTGGAAAATCGCGGCCATTATGGACTACTTGCGCGTCCTGCTGCTTCCATTCCAGGCGACGACGCTGCTCCTCGTCGCGATCTTTTCGATCATATTGTCCGTGCTCGACCTGCACGCCATCTTCGGCGTCGTCGGCAAGGTGATCGTCCAGATCTGGGTCCTGAAATACTGCTACGTGCTGGTCGAGAACATTTCCGAGGGACGCACGGAAGCACCCGTGATGTCGCAGGAGATGTTGAGTCCCTTCGAAGTGCGGCCATGGATCCAGCTCGCGATCGTCACGATCGGCGCGACGCTGTGCATCTGGATCGGCGGAAACGCGGGGATCGCACTCGGGGTTCTCCTGCTGGCGCTGCTGCCGGCTTCGATCGCGGTGCTCGGATTCGGCGAAAGATTCCACGAGGCCGTCAATCCGGTCACGCTGTTCCGCGTGATCCGCGGACTCGGTCCGCTGTACGTCGCGTTGCTCGCGGCAATGATCGTGTACGCGGCCATCGGCTGGTTCGTCGCGGGCACCGGGCTGTGGCGCATCTTCGTGCATGCCGTGCGGCTGCTGTGCGAGCTGTCGTTCTTCGCGCTCATCGGCGGCTGCATGTACCTGCGGCGACGCCAGCTCGGTTACACGGCATCGAACAGCCCCGAGCGCGCCGCGGAACGCGCGGAGAGCGAACGCATCAAGCTGCGCGCGCGCATGATGGACGAAGTGTTTCAACTCGCGCGCAATGGCCGCCAGGTCGACGCGACCGAGCCGCTCGCGAACTGGCTCGAGGATCTCGACGCCGAGCACGCCTGTCGCGACGCGTATCACGCCGCCGAACAGGTGCTGCGCTGGGAGAATCCCGCCGCGGTCAATACCATCGGCAGCACGCTGATCCGTTGCCTGCTGCGCTTCGGCCGGCCCGACGCCGCGCTCGCGGTGTTCGAACGGCTGCGCGGCCATGCCGCGCGATTCACCATGGACTCCGCGAGCGACCTGCGCACCCTGGCCGAATACGCCGAGAGCACGAGCCGGGACGAGCTGGCCGCCTCGATGCGGCTGGAAACGCCGGTTCACCAGCCGAGCGTGCCCGCGCCCGGAAAAACGTGACTGGAAAGACATGACAGTTGTCAGCACGCCGGGCTGACGAGTTCGACTGAAAGATTCCGCGGCCTTGCCACATGCTTCCTCTTACTGGAGGACCCATGTCGCAAACCCCGCTCGCGAGCCTGGAAGGCGCGCGCAAGACTTTCGGCAAGCTCAATGCGCTCGACGGATTCGATTTCGCCGCAAACCGCGGTGAATTGACCGCGCTGCTCGGCCCGAACGGCGCCGGCAAATCCACCGCGATCTCGATCTTGTTGGGCCTGCAGCGCGCCGACGCGGGAGCCGCGCAGCTCTTCGGGCACGACCCGCAGGAGATCGAGGGGCGGCGGCGCATCGGAGTGATGATGCAGGAGGTGGCGCTCCCGACCGTGATGAACCCGCGCGAACTGCTCGAGCAGGTTGCGAGCTACTACCCGACGCCCTATGACCCGGACGAGGTGATGAAGCGCCTGTCTCTCGAGAGCCTCGCGAAGCGTCGCTACGGCAAACTCTCAGGCGGACAGAAGCGCCAGGTCCAGTTCGCGCTGGCCATCGTCGGGCGCCCCGAGTTGCTGTTCCTCGACGAGCCCACGGTCGGCCTCGACGTGCAGGCGCGCGAGGCGCTGTGGCAGGTCGTGCGCGACCTCAGGCACGAGGGTTGTTCGATCGTGCTCACGACTCACTACCTGGAGGAAGCCGAAGCGCTCGCGGACCGCGTCGTCGTGATGGTGCGCGGGCGCAAGGTGACCAGTGGCACCGTGGATGACATCCGCAGCCACGTATCCCGCAAGCAGGTCAGTTTCATCACCCGCCTCGCGCCGGAATCCATCCGCGCCTGGCCGGGAGTCCTGCAACTGGACACCGATCGCAATCGCATCACGCTCTCGACCAACGACGCCGAGGCGCTGCTCGCGCGCCTGTTCCGCGAAGACCCCGGGCTCGAGGACATCGAGGTGCGCCGCGCGGGACTCGCGGAAGCCTTCTCGGAGATCACGGCCGCGAACCAGGAGTCACTGTCATGAATGCGTCCTTTGGCTCCGTTTCGATGTCCTCGTCGCGCACCTGGAGCGCCTACCTGGGCGACATGCGCGTCGAGTTCCTGAAGGCGTTGCGCACACCGGCATTCTCGGTGCCGACGCTGTTCTTTCCGATCATGTTCTATTGCCTGTTCGGCATCATGCTCGGCAGCCTGCGGGGCAACGGCGGACTCGCGCTGTACACGCTCGCGACCTACGGCGTGTTCGGCACGATGGGTCCCGGATTGTTCGGATTCGGCGTGTCGCTCGCGATCGAGCGCGAGCAGGGTTTGCTCACGCTCCGGCAGGCGCTGCCACAGCCGCCGGGCTCCTATCTATTCGCGCGCGCGATGATGGCGATGCTGTTCGTCGCGATCATCTCGGTGATGCTGCTGGCGCTGGCCGTGTTCGTCGCGGACGTGCCGCTGACCTTCGTCCAGGCCGTGAAGATCTTCGCGATCAACGTGCTCGGCACGTTGCCTTTCTGCGCGATCGGCCTGGCGATCGGTTCATGGGTGTCCGGCCAGGCCGCGCCCGCCATCGTCAACCTGATCTTCCTGCCGATGGCGTTTCTGTCCGGCCTCCTGTTCCCGATGCAGATGCTGCCGAAGTTCATCGTCGACCTCGCGCCGGTCTGGCCGTCATTCCATCTGGCCCAGATCTCGCTCGCGACCGTCGGTGGCCCCTCGACCGGCACGTTCGCGACTCACGTCGCGGCGCTGGCCGGAGTCACGGTGATCTTTTTCTGGCTCGCGCTGCGCCGGCTGAACAACGGCGGCTTCCGGCTGTTCGGCGCGCGTCGCGAGGGCGGCTCGATCGCGCTGCGGCGCGTCGCCGCCGTGACGGTGTTGTGGGGCGCCATCGGCCTCGTGATCGCCGGCGTCGTTGGAGGCAATTCGAAGGTCACCGCGGCCGCGCCGAACTCCGCGGATGCGAACGCGCCTGCTGCAACAGGTGACGCCGCGCAACCCGCGAAGGTCGGCGTGGGCGCCCCCCACGGCGGGCTGGTGTCGGCCTTCGGCGCCGGCCAGGGCG
>JAEZCN010000082.1 GCA_023433515.1 Pseudomonadota bacterium | reverse complement strand
GGTCAGCCCTTGACGGCGGTTCCAATGAATGAGGCACGCAAACCAGGGCTGACCCCTTTTGCCAGGAAACGGGGGCTGCCCCCTCCATGACCCCCGACGAATTCAGGCGCGCCGGTCACGAGCTTGTCGACTGGATCGCGGACTACCGCGAGCGGGTGGTGAGAGGCGAGTTCCCGGTGATGTCGCGCGCCGCGCCCGGCGCATTGCGCGATGCGCTGCCGAAACAGCCGCCGCGCGAGCCCGAAGCCTTCGAGGCCATCCGGCGTGATCTCGACGCGCTGATCCTGCCGGCCTGCACACATTGGCAGGATCCGCGCTTCTACGGTTACTTCCCGTCCAACGGCCTGCCGGCCGCGGTGCTCGGCGATTTCGTGAGCACGGGACTCGGGCAGTTAGGCCTCAACTGGCAGTCGAGTCCGGCGCTGACCGAGCTCGAGGAAGTGTGCCTCGACTGGTGGCGGCAGATGCTCGGACTCACCGAGCGCTGGTCCGGCGTCATCCAGGACACCGCCTCGACCGCGACCTTCGTCGGGCTGGTCTGCGCGCGCGAACGCGCGACGAACCATGCGGCT
Organism: Pseudomonadota bacterium; assembly: GCA_023433515.1. Classification (GTDB taxonomy): domain Bacteria; phylum Pseudomonadota; class Gammaproteobacteria; order Steroidobacterales; family Steroidobacteraceae; genus CADEED01. The sequence goes on along the minus strand of JAEZCN010000082.1, from coordinate 5,301 downwards.
ACGCGCGGCGGACTGCAAGGCCAGCAGCGCCCGCTCATGATCTACCTCACCGCGCAGGCGCACAGCTCGGTCGAGAAGGCCGCGATGCTCGCGGGTTTCGGCCGCGAGAACCTGCACGTCGTGGCCGTGGACGGCAACTTCGACATGCGTCCCGATGCGCTGGCCGCGGCGATCCTCGAAGACCGCGCGGCGGAACGGGAGCCATGCGCCATCGTCGCCACCTGCGGCACGACGGCGACGACCTCTTTCGATCCGCTCGCCGCGATCGCGCAGGTCGCACGCAGCGAGGAACTCTGGCTGCACGTCGACGCCGCGATGGCCGGCAGCGCGATGATCCTGCCCGAGTGCCGCGAGCTGTGGGACGGCATCGAGGGCGCGGACTCTCTCGTCGTGAACCCGCACAAGTGGCTGGGCGTCTCGATGGACTGCTCGACCTACTACGTGCGCGACGCGCAGTTCCTCGTGCGCGTGATGTCCACCAATCCTAGCTACCTGCAGACGGCCGCGGACGGCCAGGTGAGGAACTACCGCGACTGGGGCGTGCCGCTCGGCCGGCGCATGCGGGCTCTCAAGATGTGGTTCGTGATCCGCGACCAGGGCGTGGAAGGCCTGCAGGCGCGCATCCGCCGCGATCTCGCGCAGACGCGCTGGCTGGCGGGCGAAATCGGGCGCGAACCACGCTGGAAGATCGTGGCGCCCGTGCGCCTGCAGACGCTCGTGGTGCGCCACGAGCCGCACGGCCTCGATGCCGCGGCCATCGACGCGCATACACGCGCCTGGGCGCAGGCCGTCAACGATTCGGGCGAGGCCTGCCTCACGCCCGCGCTCATCGACGGGCGTTGGGCGGTGCGCGTCTCGATCGGCTCCGCCGCGACCGAACACGAACACGTCGAGGGACTCTGGAAGCTCATGCGGCGCGTGGCGGCCCAGACGGCGAACGACGCGGCAAACTAACGGATACGTACGGGGCGCGACGTCACCCACAGGAATCCACCGGGGAGAGGAGCGATGAAACAGCGGATCACTGGATGGGTCTTCGGCCTGGTCGCGGCGGGATGCGCCGCCGGGGCGCTCGCGCAGCAGGCGCCCACGCCTCCACCGGACGTCAGGATCGAAACCGCCGAGGTTGTCCCCGGCATCTACGTGCTGTTCGGCCGGGGCGGCAACATCGGGCTCACGGTCGGTGTGGATGGCGCGGCGATCATCGACGACCAGTTCGCGGACATGGTGCCGAAGATCCGCGCGGCGGTCGCGCTGTTGTCGGAGAAGCCCGTGAGCTTCGTGATCAACACGCACCTGCATGGCGATCACACCGGCGGCAACGACGGCTTCGGCAAGGCCGGGGCCGTGATCATCGCGCACGAGAACGTGCGCAAGCGGCTGGGCGCCGCGCAGGTCAATCCGTCGAACAACCAGGTGACTCCGGCGCGCGCGCGCGAGGCGCTGCCCGTCGTGACGTTCGCGGATTCCGCGACGCTGCATTTCAACGACGACGACCTCGAATTCACGCACCTGCCGAACGCGCACACCGAGACGGACATCGTGATCCGCTTCCGCAAGGCCAACGTCGTGCACATGGGCGACGTATTCACCGGCGGGTTTCCCTTCATCGATGGCAACAACGGCGGCACGCTCGACGGGTATATCGCCGCCCAGGAGAAGGTCCTCGGGATGATCGACGATCAGACCAGGGTCATCCGTGGCCACGGCCCGATCGGCAACAAGGCCGATCTGCAGGCGTATCGCGACATGCTGGTCACCGTGCGCGACCGCGTCGCGAAGCTCGTGAAGTCGGGCAAGACCCAGGAGCAGGTCGTCGAGGCCCGGCCGACGAAGGAGTTCGAGGAGAAGTACGGTGGGACGAACTTCAATGCGGCGCAGTGGATAGGCCGTGCCTACGTCGATCAGAAAACCGCGCTCGAAAAGCGGCGCAAGCGCTGAGCACTTGCGGGAAACCCTTGCCCGTCTAACCAGTTGCGCGATCCTGGTGCGACATAACACAACTCTTCGTGGGCTTTTCGCACACTCGCGGAGCACGAGTCGTCCTCGTCCTATGGACAGGGGCGCGGGCTCTGGCGAAAGTCGACCCGACGTCGCGCTCCCCACCGCGCGAGCGAGAATGGAATGAAGAATTCGAACAAGGCCGCCAAGTTGCTCGACCCGATGTACCTGCCCGAGGCCGAACAGTATCTCGACGAACTGGAACGCAGCGGGCAGTTCCGCATCGGCATCGATGCCGAGAACGACGACATGGAATCCGCCGAACCGCCGGCGAGCAACGATTATTCGTTGCGCCGGGGCTCGGGCAACTCCTCGATACAGGACTGGTGGACGAGCGGGCGCGTCGCGTTGCGACTCGGTTCCGGAATCGACGGCGACAACGTCACCCTGCAGCGCATCGAGGATTCGCTGTGGATTCGCACGCTCGACGGCCAGGACGGTATCACCCTCGAGGGTTATCTCGGCCTGATCCCCGATGCGTCGACGCTGCGGATCATCTTCGAGAGCGGCGCCGAATGGACCGGCGTCGCACTCACGTCGCGCATCGTGAGCTGATCAGTACGGATCGAGATCGATCCAGCTCACCGGAAGTCCGGTGCGCGTGTCGATCACGGCGGTCCAGAAACCCTTGGCGTGACGTACCGGCAGCCAGCGCTGGTACTCGTCGGGAATACCGGCTTCACGGCGCGCCGCATCGATGTCGGCCAGGGCCTCCGGGTGTCGCTCCCCGAGTATCGGGAACTCCTTGGCGCGCTTCTGGATCTGGGGCAGACCCTGCGCGAACGGCACGTAGAAGCGCGGCCGCAAGTGAATGTCCACGCCCCCGGTGAGCGACTGGAACATCGCGTCCATCCTGTCCTTCTGCGGCACGACCACCGACACGAAGCGCGGACCAAACCACGAAAGTGATGCATACCCGGGATCGCTCGCCGCGGCGAGTTCGTCGGGAGTCAATTGCTGGGCCTGCACGATCTCGAACCGGTCCACCGCGAAGGCGACGTACACCGGTCTTGCCGCGGACATGACCCACACGCCATAGATCATCGCGGCGATCTGGATCACGCCGACGATCGTGTAGTCCATGACCAGTTTGCGGCGCGACTTGCGGCTGTCGTAGATGACCAGGGAGATCAGCGGACCGAGCGCCAGGTCGATGCCCACGACCAGCACGAACAATTGTGTTCCCCCGAGCATTCGCGTGAACGGCGGGGGATACCAGATGAGAAAGATCAGGGCCGCGGCACAGGCCGCGAGCACCAGCGTCGCAAGGAAGTGAACTCCGAACGCGACGAACTTTTCGCGCCAGGCGATCATGTTGCTCTACACCTCAGTCGTCCGAACGAACCGATCCGCGAAGCCGCTTCGTCGATTGCTTGCGCGCCTTCGATGCAAGACGCCGTTCCTTCGACGCGCGCGTGGGCTTCGTGGCAAAGCGTTTCTTCGGCGCGACCAGCGCGCGCCGCACGAGGTCGAGCAGGCGCGATTCCGCGTCGCGGCGATTGTGTTCCTGGCTGCGTGAAGTGCGGGCGACGATGAGCAGGTCGCCCGCATCCGTGACGCGCTGGCCCGCGAGCTGGCGCAGCCGCGACTTCACGTCCGGCGGCAGCGTCCTGTTGCGATCGAGCGCGAAGCGTAGCTGCACGGCCGACGCCACCTTGTTGACGTTCTGGCCCCCGGGTCCGGCCGATCGGATGAACGCGACTTCGAGGTCCGCGTCTGGAATTTCGAGTCCAGGTCTGACCAGCAGGCTCATGGGGCCCGGCTCACTCGGCTGAAATCATCCGCACGTCGTGCTGCTGCACCGGGATCGTGATTCCGTGCTTCTTGAACAGCCGCCAGATTTCGCGATTCACGTCCGAGCGCACGTTGTTCACGCCGTTCATCGGATCGCGGATCCAGAAGCGCACTTCGACACGCATGCCGTAGTTCTCGAAGCTCATGAGTCGCGACACCGGGCCCGGATCCTTGAGGATGCGCGGGTGGTGCGCGGCGGCGTCCAGCAGCACCTGCAGCGCGATCTCGGGATCGTCCTGGTAGCTCACCATCACGGGCAGCCGGATGCGCACGCGCTGGTCGGAATAGCTCCAGTTGATGACCGAATTCGTGATCAGGTTCTGATTCGGCACGAGCGTTTCGACGCCGTCGCGGTCGCGAACGACGATGTAACGGCCGCGCAGCTCCTGCACCCAGCCGAAGTTCTCGGTGCTGGTGCCGGTGGTCCCCGTGAAACTGATGACGTCGCCGGGCTTGATGGACTTGTCGAGCAGCAGCACGAAGCCGGAGACGAAATTGCTCGTGATGGCCTGCAGGCCGAAGCCGAGGCCGAGACCAATGGCGCCCGTGAGTACCGTCAGCGTGGTGAGATCCACGCCCGAGGCATTGATGCCGAGCAGCACGCCGATCGTGAGCAGCGCGAACGTCGTGAACTTCGCGATGCCGATGCGCGTCGAGATCGCGATGCCGTCGAGCTTCATGACGCGCCGCTCGATGGTGCGCGCGATGAGGCTCGTGACGATCAGGAATCCGGCGAGGACCACGATGCCCTTGAGCAGCTGCCACAGGCTGAACTTCGCGCGACCGGGCACGAGGTCGACGCCGTCGAGCGTGCGCTCGAGTCCGTCGAACCAGCCGAGCATCTGCATCGCGATCGCCGCCCAGATCACGAACGTGATGCGCAGCTCCCAGGCGCGGATCCAGCTGTTCGGGCCGAGCGACACCGACAACACGTGCACGCCGATCCGCACCAGCAACAGCACGGTGACGAGACCCATGGCGGAATCGATGACCGCGACGGGCAGGTTGAAACTGCCGAACAACACGCGCACGCCGAGGATCAGCACGATGCCGAGGAACGAGGGCGCGAGCACCATCCCGGCGATGATGAGCTGGCGCGGCCAGCGGCCGAGATCCGAGCGCGCCGCGAGCGGTCGCATGAACCGCTTGATGTAACTCGACAAGGCCACGGCGAGGATCGCCGCCATGACGACGGCGATCACCTCGGCCATGATTTCCGGCGTGGTGAGCTGCTCGAAGAGGTTTTTCACGTCGCGTCGGGCCCTGGGGTCAGGCGTTCAGATCGGGAATCAGCTCGCTCTCGAGCCGCGTTATTTGATCCTTGAGCATGAGCTTGCGCTTCTTGAGGCGCTTGATCTGCAATTGGTCGGACTGGAAGTCGAGCGACAGGCGCGAGATGACCTCGTCCAGATCGCGGTGGGCGATCCGCAGTTCCCTCAGCTTTTCAACGTTCTTGAAAAGCTCGCGATTGACGTTGTCCTGATCTTCGATTTCGCTCATCGGCGG
>JAEZCN010000045.1 GCA_023433515.1 Pseudomonadota bacterium | reverse complement strand
CGCGGCGCTCGCCGCGGCGCGCGGCCGCCCGGACGAAGTCTCGCTCGGCCACTGGCGCGAGCTCGGCCGCGACGAAAATGCCGCGCGCAACGTCGCGGTCGAGGTACTCGCGCACCTGCGCGCGCTCGGCGTGAGCGAGCGAATCGACGCGGTCGTCGCCGTGCCCGCCGGACTCGATGCGTCCGCGCTCTCGAGCCTGCGCGGCGCGCTCAGCGCGGCCGGCGTCGACACGCGCGATTTCGTCGACGCGGCGACACTCACCGCGGCCGCCGTGGCGGATCGCAATCAATTCGTGGTGCTCCAGGCGGGCTGGCGTTCGGCGACCGCGACGCGCGTGGCGGGCGGCCCCGAGTGTTCGTTCGAGGAATCCTTCAAGAGCGAGCGCGCCAACCTGCTCGACGTCTACGACCAGTGGCTGCAGACCGTGGCCGCGATCATGGTCAAGAACACGCGTTTCGATCCCCTGATGACACTCGACGTCGAGCAGCGGTTGTTCGCGGACCTGCCGGCGTTCGTCGCGCAGGCCGCCGTGCACGGCAAGGTCGAGGCGGCGGTCGAAGCCGACGGATCGAGATTCGCGGTGGAAGTCGAAGCGCAGCAGTTCGCCGAAGCGGCCGTGGCGTTTTTCCGCGAGCTGGCGCGACTGGCGCGTTCCGCGCGCATCGCGGGACAGAGCGCCGCGCTGATACTGCCGGACGAGGCGCGGCGCTGGCCGGGTTTCCTCGCGCGGCTGCTCGAGTCCGAGCAGGAAGGCCTCGTGATCGTGCCACCCGGCCTCGCCGCGGTGGCCGCGTCGCTGCAGGCGGCCGACCCGGATGTGGGACCGCGCCTGCGGCGCCAGGTCACGCGCATCGCGGATCACAGGCTCTCCGCCGACGTCGAATACCTCGCGCCGCCGACCCCCTCGGCGGGACGCGCGCTGCCCGTCACGCACATCCTGTTCGGTGGCGATTCGCGGCGCTTTCCGGATCTCGGCCTCGTCATCGGCACCGAGGACATCGACAACGAGCCGCGCATCGTGCTGCCGCGCGCCGCGGCCGGCGTCTCGCGCCGGCATTGTTCGCTGCGGCGTGAAGGCGAGCGCACCGTGCTGATCGATCACAGTCGTCACGGCACCTGGGTCAATGGCGCGCGCGTGCGCGAACGGACCACGGTGCGCCCCGGCGATCGCGTGCGTGTCGGCACGCCCGGCGTCGAGTTCACGCTGATTTCCGCCGCGGCCTTCGCGCCGCCGGCAGCGGCCGGGGAGGGCGCATGAGAAAGAAGCGCCGCGCCTTCGAAGTCTTCACGCTGTCGTTCCTCGACTGCATCTGCTGCGGCTTCGGCGCGGTGGTGCTGTTCTACACGATCGTGCAGGCGCAGGCCGGCGCGCAGGAGATCCTGCGCATCGATCAGCTCACCGGCGAAGTGCGCAAACTCGAGGAAGAAGTGAAGGAGGGCACGAAGAACCTCGTGGTCCTGCGCAACACGCTCGAGAAGACCGACGAGGATGCCGCGGAGGCGAAGGCGCGCGCGCTGCGCGTCGCGGCCGAGCTCAAGCAACGGCGCGACGAAATCCCGACGCTGGACGTCGACAGCGTCGCGCGCCGCGAGCACATCAACAAGCTCATGGCCGACATCAAGTCGCTCCAGGAGGGCATCAAGAGGCTGGAGGGCGGCGCGCTCGACAAGGGTCCCGCGGGCTCACGCGTGAAGGCGTTCCGCGGACGCGGCGACCGGCGTTACATCAGCTCGCTCAAGATGAAGGGCAAACGCATCATGGTGCTGCTCGACACCTCGGCCAGCATGATGGACGAGGACGTCGCCAAGGTCCTGCGCCTGCGCAACCAGCCCGAGACCATGCGCCGTTCGGCGCTCAAGTGGCGCCGCGCCCTCGACATGGTCGAGTGGCTGAGCGCGCAGCTCCCCGACAACAGCGAATTCCAGGTGTACGGCTTCAACACGAAGGCGAAGGCGGTACTGTCCGACACGCAGGGCAAGTGGCTCTCCTCGAGCGACCCCCGCGTCATCAACAACGTGCTCACGGCCGCGCGCCAGATCACGCCCGCGGAAGGCACCAGTCTCGTGAACGCCTTCCTCGCGCTCCGCACCATCCAGCCGCAGCCCGACCAGATCATCCTGATCACCGACGGCCTGCCGACGCAGGGCTCGGTGCCGCCGTCGCGCAAGTTCATCAAGGCCACCGAGCGCGAGAAACTCTTCAACGACGCGATGAAGACGATGACGCGCGATCTTCCGATCGACGTCGTGCTGCTGCCGATGAAGGGCGACCTGCCCGCGGCGAATGCCTACTGGCAACTCGCGCGGCGCACGGGCGGTTCCTACGTCGTTCCCTCGCGCGACTGGCCGTAGTCAGGAGAAACCGATGGCCCTGGGCAAGCGCCGCGAATTCGAAGTCTTCACGCTGTCGTTCCTCGACTGCATCTGTTGCGGCTTCGGCGCGATCATCCTGCTGCTGGTGTTGACCGACGTCGGCCAGCCCATCGTGATCGAGCGCAGCGAGAAGAACCTCAAGGGCCAGATCGACGCCCTGCAGCGCCAGCTCTTCGACCTGCGCGGCGAGACCGACATCCTCAACCGCGAACTGCAGGGCCGCATCAAGGTGCGCGACGACGCGCAGGCGCGCGCCGCCGCCATGGCCATCGATCTCAACAAGATCCGTGGCGAGTTCAAGGCGAGCAAGGGCGAGTCGACGGTCACCAACATCGTCGAGACCGAGCTCGTGGCCGCCCACCAGACGCTCACCGCCGAGATGCAACGCCTGCTCAGGAACGCGCCCAAGAAGATAGACACCGTCATGCAGGTCGGCGGCATCCCGGTGGACAGTGAATACATCATCTTCGTGATCGACACGTCGGGCAGCATGCAGGCCGACAACTGGGAGAACGCCCAGGTCGTCATGAAGGAGATCCTCGACATCTATCCCACGGTCAAGGGGCTGCAGATCCTGGACGACGAGGGCAAGCCGATGTTCCCGAGCACGCGCGGCCAGTGGTTGCAGGACACGCCGTCGCAGCGCGCGCGCATCCTCTCGACGATGGTCAACTGGAAGCCGTTCAGCAATTCCAGCCCGGTGGAGGGCATCGGCGCGGCCGTGCAGTACTGGTGGGCCGCCGACAAGAAGATCAGCGTGTATGTCATCGGCGACGACTACACCGGCGCCTCGAACGAAGCCGCGCTGGCGGCGGTGCGCAAATACAACCCGCTCGACCGCCAGGGCCGCCGGCGCATCCGCATCCATGCCATCGGCATGCCGGCGGGCGCGAGTTCGCCGCCGTTTATTAACGCCCGCTTTGCTGCTTTAATGCGTGCCATGTGCGACGAGAACGAAGGCACCTTCGTCGGTCTCACCATCGGCGGTCCGAGTTGCGCGATCAAGATCGACGTGCTCGGCCAGCCTCGTTGTGTCGGGTAGTCAGCCACCTCGCGCCAAGAGCCAGGTTCCAACAATGCATCCGCGCCGCCACCACTTACTAACTACTTCGCTGGCGGCGTGCGCGCTGCTGTTCTCCGGTTGCATGAAGGTCGCCGTCAGGCCCGAGGGCGAACTGCCGACGGCGCTGGTCGTCCCCGCGCCCTCGAAGGTCGGCGTCGTCGTCTCGAACGAGATGGCCAACTACACCCACAAGGAGTCGCGCGCGAGCGTCGACTACGAGGCGGAACTCGGTCCCGCGCACAAGCGCATGGTGCAGCAGGTCTTCGAGCAGACGTTCGCCGAGGCGCAGATGTTCGACAGTGTCGACGCCGCGCGGCTCGCGCCGGGCCTGAACGCGATCTTCGAACCGCGCATCGAGCAGTTCTCGTTCGCGATGGCCAAGGAGACCGGCGGCGTGTACTGCGCGGTCACCATCCGCTACCAGATCGTGATCTACGCGCCGAGCGGCGAGCACATCGATACGCTGACGCTCACCGGTTACGGCAGCGGGCCCGCGCCGCAGATCGGAAACGGCGAGGAAGAGCTCAGCATGGCGGGCTACGCGGCGATGCGCGATGCGGCGGCGAAGTTCCTGACGCAGTTCAACTCGCTGGAGGTCGCGAAACCGCTGCTCGCGTCGCAGGCGCTCAAGCCCAAGGCCGCGCCTGCCCCGGGATCGCCGGAAGAGGCGGCCGCGGCGGCCGAGGTCACGATAGAAACGGTGCCGATCAACGATCCGCCGGTCGTGCAGTCGCCGAAGTCGTCCGAGCCGGTGCCTACTCCGGTGTCGATTCCGCCGGCGACTCCGGCTCCGGAGCCGGAGGACTCTCCGCCTCCGTCTCCTCAGCAGGCTTCTCCGCAGCTTCCGGCGCAGGCTGCGACTGCGCCCTGACCATCACGCGCTCGTGGAACACCACGTTCGGCGTGGAGACCGCGGCGCCGTTCTCGATGCGCGGCGCATAACGCGAGCGCTTCATCGAGTTGATCGAATTGCGCACGATCGATTCCGGCACGTCGGTGGTCGGTGAGGTGACGTCGTCGACGCGCCCGTCACGATCCACCGTGAAGCGCATTTCCACGACCTTTACCACCGCTTCGGCGGGATCGAGCTGCGAGCGATCGACGCTGCTGACCGACGGTCGATAGGCGAGGACGCGCGGCGCTTCCAGGTACTTGGTATCGCCGGCCGCGGAGAATGCCTCCCACGCGGCGCCATAGGTCTCGTACGCGCGACGTGTCACGTTCGTCACGAGATACCAGTCCGCGAGATCCGCCAGCACTGCGCCGCGCAGCTTCTGATCGACCGGCGAGTTGGCATCGATGATGGACAGCGCGGTAGTCAGGGAGCTCTCCCCGCGCTTCTGGGGAGTGCCGTCCGGGATCACGGAAGCGCCGGGGCCCCCGGAATTGAACGTCGCGCCGGTGTCGGCTCCCTCGACTCCGTAGAACAGCTCGAGCCGGTACGCGCGTGCAATCCCGCGCAGCGGCGCGACCCGCCGCAGGTCGTCCGGCGGGGCGTGGCGCGTGAGGATGCTCAGCGAGCGGTCGTAGGCGTTGCGCTCGCTCGTGAAACGCCGATCGAACTCGTACCAGCGCGCGAGCTTGTCGAGCCGGTCGAGCAGCCTGATCGAGTTGCGCCCGTAGGCGGCTTCCTCGACGCGCAGCGCGTACGCCGCTTCCTTTTCGGCCTCGAGGTAACGCCCGGTGGACAGATAGGCGTCGATCAGCGGGTCGATGAACTCCACCTGCCCGATGTTGTAGAGGCCGTCGTTATTGCGCGAAAGGTCGGCCGCCCGCTTGAGTGCGACGACCGCGGACTCCGGATCGTTGGCGCCGAGGAAGGAAATGCCGAGGCCGTGGAGCGGGCGGATCTGCTGCTTGTCGTTGAGGGTCGACTTCGCCTGCAGGATGCGCAGCGACCGCTGGTAGTTCTCGATGGCGGCCGGGTAGTTGCCCAGCTTGTAGTGGACGGTGGCGAGATTCGTGAGCGGGGTGGACAGCGGCAGTTCGTCCGGCCCGTACTGCTCCTCGGTGAGCTGCACCAGGCGTTCGGCCAGGGGCTGCGCCTCGGCGTACTGGCGCGAGTCGAACTGCGCCCGGAAATCCTTGTAGACCGCGATGCGTTCCGCATCGGAAACGGCGAAGGCCGGCCCTATCAAGCTGGCGGCGACGGTGGCCGCGAGCCACCCGGATTTCTTGCGTGGCGACATGAAGAGCGACTCTACCGCTTTTCAAACTCCAGTGGAGTGGGACGCAGGGCGCGTTGCCCTCCTACAGATTGCCGTTTCAAATCTGCGATATTTCCCGGCTACCAGGAGGCAGAATGTCCAGACAGATCGGGTACGTCGCAGGCAGTCTTCGCACTGAATCCTTCAACCGCAAGCTGGCCCAGGCGCTGATCAGGCTCGCGCCCGCGGACTGGCACTTCAAGGAACTCAAGATCGGCGATCTGCCCCTTTACAACCAGGACGATGACGGCGACCAGGCGCCCGAGGTGCAACGCTTCAAGGCCGAGATCCGTTCCGTGGATGCGGTCATGTTCGTGACACCCGAATACAACCGTTCGGTTCCGGGTGTGCTCAAGAATGCGCTGGATCACGCCTCGCGCCCTTACGGCCAGAGCGCATGGGCCGGCAAACCGGCCGGCATCATCGGCTGCTCGCCCGGCGCGATCAGCACGGCGGTCGCGCAGCTGCACCTGCGGACCATTCTCGCCTACCTCGACATGCCGACACTGGGACAACCCGAGGCGTATATCCACGTCAAGAACGGCTTCTTCGACGAGGCGGGCAACATCGCGGACCCGGAAACGCGCAAGTTCCTGCACGGGTGGATGGACAAGTACGTGGCATGGGTGAAGCGTCTCACTAGCTGATTCCCGGTCGAATGGGCATAGTGCCGGCCCATGTCCATGTTGTTAGTCCTCGACCTGATCGGCGTGTTCATCTTCGCGCTGGCCGGCGGGCTGGCGGGTGTCCGCAAGGGCCTCGACATGTTCGGGGTCATGGTGCTCGCCGTCGCGACCGCGCTGTCCGGCGGCATCCTGCGCGACCTGCTGATCGGCGCGGTGCCGCCGGCCTCGTTCCAGGACTGGCGCTACGTCGGCTCGGCGCTGCTCGCCGGCTTCGTCACCTTCGCGTGGCATCCGCTGATCGAGCGTATGCGCAATCCGGTGCGTGTGTTCGACGCCGCCGGTCTCGGGTTGTTTGCCGTCGTGGGCACTCAACGCGCCCTGGAGTACGGCCTGTCTCCGATGATGAGCGCGCTGCTCGGAATGTTGACCGGCATCGGCGGCGGCGTGGTCCGCGATCTGCTGCTCACGCGCGTGCCGGAAGTGCTGATCGGCGAGATCTATGCGCTGGCCGCGCTCGCCGCCGCGGTCATCGTGGTGGTTGGCGACTGGCTGCAATGGCCGCCTGCGCCGACCGGGATCGCGGCCGCGATCCTGTGTTTCGCCATGCGCATCCTCGCGCTGTACTACAACTGGCACATGCCGCGGGCGCGCAGCGCCGGAGCTCCGCGCGACGAGTGAGCGGCGCGGGTCAGCACCGATTCTTGTTAAGCTCGCGCGCGTGAGTACGACACCCAGGATCGCATTGCTGGCCGGTGCCACCGGCCTGGTCGGCGGACATCTCCTCGAGTACCTGCTGGACGCGCCTGACTACTCGCGCGTGTTCGCGCTGACGCGCCGGCCGCTCGGCAGGGAGCATCCGAAGCTCGCCAACCGCATCGTGGTCTTCCCGCGCATGGCCGAGCAACTGAAGGGCCTCACGGCGCAGGACGCGTTCTGCTGCATCGGCACGACCATCAGGGAAGCAGGCTCCCAGGAGGCATTCCGTGCCGTCGACGTCGAAGCCGTGTTGCAGTTCGCGCGTGCCGCGCGAGCGGCGCAGGCCACGCGGTTCGTGGTCGTGTCCTCGGCCCAGGCGGATCCGGACTCGAAGAATTTCTACCTGCGTACCAAGAGCGAGATGGAAGAGGCGGTGGCGCAGCTCGGCTTCACGTCGGTCGACATCTTGCAGCCGGGGTTGTTGTTAGGCGAGCGCAAGGCCGGGCGCTTCCTCGAAGACCTGGGCAAACTATTCGCGCCGCTCTACGCACCGCTGCTCACCGGCAAACTCGAAGTCCTGCGGCCCATTCCCGCGCAGATCGTGGCCCGCGCCATGTTAGGGGTGGCCCGTTCCGGACGGCGAGGCGTCCAGCGCTACACGTACGGTGCACTGCGGCAGCTCGCCGAGGTGCGGCCGGCGCAGTCCATTCCGGTGCAAAACGAGCAAAAGGCTTCCCGTTGATCCGGATCGCCCCGCAACCGTGACGCGGCGCGCATTTGCGCCCAGCCGCATTCCGTAAAGTCCCCGTGTTGCGCCGGTCCCGATGACGTGGCCTGGACGCAACCCACGCCCGGGAAACGATGAGTTCCAATCCGTACAGCTCGGTCCTGCGCAGCGGACTCACCCGCCGACTGTGGGTGATCATTTCGCTCGCCATGCTCATTCCGGTGGGCATCGCGCTGCTGTCGCGCTGGCTCGATGCCGAAGAGCGCCGCGCCAACCTGCAGAACCTCGAGCTGGTCGCGCTGTCGCGCGAGAAGGCCTCGACCCTGCTGTTCGATTCGCAGGCGATGCCCAAGGATTTCACCAGCGGGCTCGACGGCCGTTATCTCGTGGTTCTCGATGGCGCGGGGAGGACCCGCTTCAGCAGTACCCCCGTGCCGGACGAGCTCGTGCAGCTCTTCAGCCGTCGCGTGCCGCATGCGGCCGATGCGCCGGGCGGCGCGACCATCCTCGCCTGGTACGCCGCGGGCCGCGAGTGGCGCGGGGCCATGACCCACGTCGCCGCGCGCGATCCTTCGGATCCCGTCTCGGCGAGCATCGTTGTGGTATTCGGTCCCGAGGCGGCATTCGGCGCCACGCTCGCCGAGATGGCGCCGACGACCATCGGCCTGCTCGTGCTCACCATCGTGCTCGGCTTCGCCGTCGCCGCGATCATCGGCGAGCGTTACATGCCGTCGCTGCGCGCCTTGCAGCGCGGACTCGCGCGCCTGCGCGAGCGCCGCTTCGAAACGCTGCCGCGATTCTCGATCGGCGAGTTCGCGCCGCTCGAACGTGAATTCAACCAGACATCGCTGTCCCTGCAGCGCGACTGGCGCGCGTTCGAAATGCTGGGCGAAGTCGATCGCGCGCTGCTGGCCGCGAGCGAAATCGAACGCGCCCTCGACGTCGTGTTGCCGAAGTTCCGCGACCTCACGCGCAGCCAATGCGTGGGCGTGATCCTGCTGGACCCCACCGCGCACGCGCACGGTCGCCTGTTCATGGCCGCGCTCGGCGCCGAGGAGCAGCCGGTGCAGCGCGTGACGTTCGATCCCGCCATGCTCGCCACGGTGCGCGAGGCGTCCGAGGGCCTCACCATCGCGCGCGTGGAGGAGAGCCGGCATTCGTTCCTGACCTCGATGCGCGATGCGGGCGCCGAATTCTTCTGGGCCTGGCCGGTGGTCGACGACGACCGGCTGAGCTCGCTGCTCGTCGTCGGTTATCACACCGAGCCGGTGAGGGATGCCGCCGCGGCCGCGTATGGCGCGGCCTTCGCCGAGCGCCTGCGCGCGGTGCTCTCGAACAGCGCGCGCGACGAACGGCTGTATCGCCAGGCGCATTACGATCCGCTCACCCAACTACCGAACCGCGCGCTGTTCCGCGACCGCCTGTCGCAGGAGCTCGCCGCGGCCTCGACGGGCCTCACGCGCGGCGCGCTCATGTACGTCGACCTCGATCACTTCAAGCGGGTCAACGACACGCTCGGGCACAGCGCCGGCGACCAGCTCCTGTCGATCGTCGCGCACCGGCTCAAGGCCTGCACGAAGGAAGGCGACACCGTCGCGCGGCTCGGCGGCGACGAGTTCACCGTGCTGCTCCGGAACGTCGGCGATTGCGACACCGTGCGGCAGATCGCGGATCGCGTGATCCGTTCGCTCGCGCTGCCCGCGAATCTCGGCGGCCGCGATTACCAGATGCGCGCGAGCGTCGGCGTGACCCTGTTTCCCGACGATGGCGTGGATCTCGAGGACGTGATCCGGCAGGCCGACCTCGCGATGTACCGCGCGAAGGCGCAGGGCCGCGGCCGCGCCGTGTTCTTCGAGCGCGAGATGGCGCAGCGCCGCCCGAGCTTCACGGATTCGGGACTGCATCGCGCTTTGCGCCGCCGCGAGTTCGCGCTGTTCTACCAGCCGCAGTTCTCGCTGGCCGACAACCGGCTGTGCGGCGTCGAGGCGCTGCTGCGCTGGCAGACGAGATACGACGGCATCAAACTACCCGGCGAGTTCATTCCGGCCGCCGAGCATTCCGGGCTCATCACCGACATTGGCGGCTTCGTGCTCGACACCGCGTGCGCGCAATATGCCGAGTGGGTCGCAGCGGGCATCGCGCCGCGCAATTTCTCCGTCAACGTCTCGGTGCAGCAGCTCAAGGACACGGGATTCGTGCGGCTCGTGCAGGCCGCGCTCGATCAGCATCACATCCAGCCGGGCTGCCTCGAGCTCGAGCTGGTCGAATCCGTGCTCGCCGACGCGGAAGTCGACGAACCGCTGCGCGCGCTCGCCGCGCTCGGCGTGAAGCTCGCGCTCGACGACTTCGGCACCGGCTATTCGTCGCTGAACTATTTGCGCCGATATCCCGTGCATACCGTGAAGCTCGACCGCAGCTTCCTCGACGAAGTGCCGCAGAACGAATCCGCCGGGGCGCTGGTAGAGTCCGTCATCACGATGGCGCACACCCTCGGAAAACGCGTGACTGCCGAAGGCGTCGAGTCGGGCGGACAGCTCGAGTTCCTGCGCTCGCGCGGCTGCGAGGCCGCGCAGGGCTTTTACCTCGCGCGTCCGATGTCGGCCGCGGCGCTCACCGAGATCCTCGAGTCGCGCGGCCCCGGCTCCGAAATCGGCGATGCCCGGGCCGCGAGCTGAGGATCGGGGACAGATCTACTTATCGACGATGAAAAGATCGTCGATGAATAGATCTGTCCCCCTCCTGGTCCTGCTGCTCGCGGGGTGCGCATCGGCGCCGGAGCCGAAGACCTCGCAACCACCGGTTCAAGTGCCCGTGACCGCCCCGGCGATTCCGCCGGTCCCGGAATGGAATGGCCGGATGGGCTCCTCGCGCGAGCTCGGAACAATGGTCGCGGATTACGCGCTCACGATGCGGGGCGTTCCCTATCGTTACGGCGGCGCGACGACCTCAGGTTTCGACTGCAGCGGTCTCGTCTTCTTCACGCAT
>JAEZCN010000028.1 GCA_023433515.1 Pseudomonadota bacterium | reverse complement strand
GGCCTAGGGAGCCGCGGCCGCCGTCTCTTTCGGAAGGCTTTCGCAAGAAAGCGCCTGCAACGGGGGTTTCCGCATGTCTTCGGCGGGACGCGCAGACAAGAACAAGACCAAGCACGAGCCCTGGCGCGACCCGGACGCCGAGGCGTACGTGCGTATCGACAGCCTCACCAAGCGTTTCGGTGACTTCGTCGCCGTCAACAACGTCAGCCTCAAGATCTACAAGGGCGAGATCTTCTGCCTGCTCGGCGGCTCGGGCAGCGGCAAGTCCACGCTGCTGCGCATGCTCGCCGGGTTCGAGGAGACCTCGGGCGGATCCATCCTGCTCGAAGGACAGAACCTGGCCGGCGTGCCGCCCTACGAGCGGCCCATCAACATGATGTTCCAGTCGTACGCGCTGTTCCCCCACATGACCGTGGAGAAGAACATCGCGTTCGGACTCGAGCAGGAGAAGGGCCTGTCGAAGTCCGAGATCGCCAAGCGGGTGACGGACATCCTCGAGATCGTGAAGCTCGGGCAGTTCGCGGCGCGTCGTCCGCACCAGCTCTCGGGCGGCCAGCGCCAGCGCGTGGCACTCGCGCGCGCGCTCGTGAAGCGGCCGAAGCTGCTGCTGCTCGACGAACCGCTGGGCGCGCTCGACAAGAAGCTGCGCGAGGCGACCCAGTTCGAGCTCATCAACATCCAGGAGCAGCTCGGCGTCACCTTCATCGTGGTCACGCACGACCAGGAAGAGGCCATGACGCTGGCCTCGCGCATCGGCGTCATGAACCGCGGCGAAATCGTGCAGATAGGCACGCCCACGGAAATCTATGAATTCCCGCAGACCAAGTTCGTTGCGGATTTCATCGGTTCGGTGAACATGTTCCAGGGCCGGCTCGTCGAGGATCTCCCCGATCGCGTGCGCATCGAATCCGATGAACTCGGCGGCATCGTTTACGTCGATCACGGTATCAGCTCGGCGCCCGACGCCACCGTGTGGGTGGCGATCCGGCCCGAGAAGATCAACATCCTGCGCACGCAACCCGCCGAAACCGGCGAGAACTGCGTCAAGGGCGTCGTGAAGGAAATCGCCTACATGGGCGACGTATCTATCTACCTCGTGAAGATCGAGAGCGGCAAGACGGTCAGGGTGACACTGCCGAACGTGGAGCGGCTTTCGGACGACGAACGAATACTGTGGGATGAGACGGTGTGGCTGACCTGGCATCCGTCCAGCCCTGTCGTGGTCACGCAGTAATACCGGTCACAGGAGTCCTGGAACGTGGCATTGGCCGCTGCCCGAATCTCACGTGAAGCGCCGGGTCGCATCGGGCCCCTGTGGACGTTCCTGTTCAAGTACGGCCCGCCGCGCTGGACGGAGTACGTGCTCAGGAACTGGTCGGGTCAGCGGCTCGTCATCGCGATTCCGTACCTGTGGCTGCTGATCTTCTTCCTCGTCCCGTTCCTGATCGTCCTCAAGATCTCGTTCGCGGAGTTCTCGCCGCTCGGGCGGCCGCCGTACGAGCCAGTGTTCCGGTGGCTGGAGGAGGGCGCCCTGCAGGTCAAACTGCTGATCGGCAGCTACCAGTACCTGTTCACCGAGCCTCTGTACGTGAGCTCGTGGATCTATTCGGTCAAGGTGGCGGCCATCTCGACGTTGATGTGCCTGTGCCTCGGTTACCCGATGGCCTACGCCATCTCGCGCTCGACGCCTACCTACCGCAACGTATTCCTGATGCTCATCATCCTGCCCTTCTGGACGTCCTTCTTGCTGCGCGTCTATGCGTGGATAGGGCTCCTCAAGACCGACGGGGTGATCAACCAGGTGCTGCGCGGAATCGGGATCATCGACGAACCATTGGCGATGATGAACACCAGCTTCGCGGTGTACATCGGCATCGTGTACTCCTATCTGCCGTTCATGATCCTGCCGCTGTACTCCAACCTCGAGAAACACGACAACACGCTGCTGGAGGCCGCGCAGGACCTCGGCGCCGGGCCGATCAAGTCGTTCCTGCGCATCACGCTGCCGCTGTCGTTCCCGGGCGTGGTCGCGGGTTCGCTGCTCGTGTTCATCCCCGCGGTCGGCGAGTACGTGATTCCCTCATTGTTAGGGCGGACCGATCAGCTGATGATCGCCAAGCTGCTCTCGGACGAGTTCTTCCTGAACCGCGACTGGCCGAAGGCGAGCGCGGTGGCCATCGCGATGTTGCTGCTCCTGGTCGTGCCGATCATGATTTTCCAGCACTTCCAGAACAAAGAACTGCAGGCCGCGAAGAAATGAACACGCGCGGCCTGTTCAGCAAGACGATGTTGGGTTTCGGCTTCTTCTTCCTGTACGTGCCGATCCTCCTGATGGTCGTCTTTTCGTTCAACAACTCGCGCCTGGTCACGGTGTGGGATTCGGTCAATTCGCCCACGCTCAAGTGGTACGGGCGGCTGTTTTCCGACAACCAGGTGCTGTCGGCGGCCTGGCTGTCCATCAAGGTCGCGGCGATGTCCGCCTCCGGGGCGGTGATCCTCGGCACGATCGCGGGCCTGGTGCTGTCGCGGTTCGGACCGTTCAAGGGACGGGCGTTCCTGCAGGGCCTCACTACCGCGCCGCTGGTCATGCCCGAGGTGATCACCGGCCTGTCCATGCTGCTGCTGTTCGTGTCGCTCGAGCAGCTGTTCCAGAAGATGTTCGGCTGGCAGTTCGACCGCGGCATGGCGACGATCACCATCTCCCACATCACCTTCACGATGGCCTACGTCACGGTCATCGTGCAGTCGCGCCTCGCCAGTTTCGACGACTCGCTGGAGGAGGCCGCGCTCGACCTGGGGGCCCGACCCGCCAAGGTCTTCTTCCGGATCACCGTGCCGCTGATCCTGCCGGCCATCCTGTCCGGCTGGCTGCTGGCCTTCACGCTTTCATGGGACGACCTGGTGGTGACCCAGTTCGTCTCGGGACCTGGGTCCAACACGTTGCCCATGGTCATATTTTCTCGCGTTCGACTAGGTGTAAGCCCGGTCGTGAATGCACTAGCAACCATAATGGTTCTGGTAGTAGCTCTGGGGGTGATCCTGTCGGCGTATCTGATGCGCCGCCAGGAACAACGCCGCAAACGCGAGGAACAGATGGCCGTCACTGGCTAACTACTGTTAAACTACCACCTATCGACTTTGACGAGGATTCGATCAATGGCCAAATCAGCCCGTAAGCACAACGCCCCATGGACGCCCGCGGATCTCAAGAAGATGCGCGCCCTGGCGAAACAGCGCATGTCCGCCCGTCTCGCCGCCAAGGAACTGGGCCGCTCCACCGGAGCCGTCAAGTACAAGGCAATGGTGGAGGGGATCCGTTTCCGCTTCATCGACCAGCCGGCTGGAGTGCAGAAGAAGCTCGCCCGAAAGGCGAAGCGCGCCAAGAAGAAGTAGGCGTCCGTCGAAGGCGCCGCGTACGGGGGTGCGCGGCGGCTTTGCTTCTGCGATGAGTTTTCCGGACCAGTTTGCGAGCAAACTGCCCGACGTCGGCACCACGATCTTCACCGTGATGTCGCGCCGCGCCGCCGAACAGGGCGCGGTGAACGTGGGTCAGGGCTTTCCTGACTACCCGATAGATCCCAGGCTGGCGGACTGCGTGACCGAGGCGGTCCAGGCGGGTTTCAACCAGTATGCGCCCATGGCGGGCGACGTCGCGTTGCGCGCGCGCATCGCCGCGAAGATCGCGGCGGCGGGCGGCCGCGCCGTGGACCCCGAAACCGAGCTCACCGTGAGCTGCGGCGGGACCGAGTCTATCTATTCCGCCATCCAGGCCGCCGTGGGGCCCGGCGACGAGGCCATCGTCTTCGACCCGGCCTACGACGCCTACGACCCGGCCATCCGGCTCGCCGGCGCACGCTGCATCCACATCCCGCTCGAGCCGCCCCGTTTCCGGTACGACTGGGACCGCGTACGAGCCGCGCTCGGCGAGCGAACCCGGCTCATCATCATCAACAATCCACACAATCCGGCCTGCACGGTGGCCAGCGCCGACGACCTCGATGCGCTTGCCGCGCTGGTGCGCGACCGGCCCATATTCGTGCTCGCCGACGAGGTCTACGAGCACGTGTTGTACGACGGGCGGACGCATCGCTCCGTCATGAACCATCCGGAGTTGCGGCATCGCAGCTTCGCCGTGTATTCGTTCGGCAAGACACTGCACATAACGGGCTGGCGCGTCGGCTACTGCGTCGCGCCGCCGGTCCTCACCACCGAGCTGCGCAAGGTCCACCAGTTCAATGCGTTCAGCATCGCGGCGCCGCTGCAGGCGGCGATACGCCTCTATCTCGAACGTCATCCCGATGCCTGGCGCGAGATCGCGGCGTTCTTCAGCGCCAAGCGCGACCTGTTGCGCGCGCGGCTCGCGGACAGCGGCCTCACGCTGCCGCCCGCGCAGGGCAGTTATTTCCAGCTCGCGGACTTCGGGCAGCTGCGGGAGGGCAGGAACGCCGGCAGCGACGTCGAATTCACCGAGCGGCTCATCAACGAAGCCGGCGTCGCCGTGATCCCGCTGTCGCCTTTCTACCGCGAGCCGCCCGCCGGCATGCGCATGGTGCGGCTGTGTGTCGCCAAGCGCGACGAGACGCTCATCGAGGCGGGCGAACGCATCACGGCCTGGGCGCGCGCATGAGTTTCCGCGTCACCCTCGTCCAGCAACCGCTCGCCTGGCACGACCCGCGGGCCAACCGTGCGCACTTCGAGCAGCTGCTCGCGCCGCTCGCCGGCACCACGGATCTCGTCGTGTTGCCCGAGATGTTCACGACCGGTTTCACGATGAAACCCCGCGAATTCGCCGAGCCCGCGGACGGCCCGACCCGCGGGTGGCTGCTGGCGCAGGCGGCCAGGCTCGACGCCGCGGTGGGCGGCAGCGTCGCGGTGAACGACAACGGCCGCTTCTTCAATCGTTTCATGATCGCGATGCCGGGCGGTCCGACCTACTGGTACGACAAGCGACACCTGTTCCGCATGGCCGGCGAGCATCGGAAATACAGCTCCGGGACGCACGCTCTCATCATCGACTGGCGCGGCCTGCGCCTGTGTCCGCTGGTGTGCTACGACCTGCGTTTCCCCGTGTGGAGCCGGCGGAGGCCCGAGCTGGACTACGATCTCGTGATCTACGCGGCCAACTGGCCGGCGCCGCGGCGCGCCGCCTGGTCGGCGCTGCTGCGCGCACGCGCCATCGAGAACCAGGCATTCTGCGTCGGCGTGAATCGCATCGGCACGGACGGATCGGGCAATGCCTACGTCGGCGACAGCGTGGCCCTCGATTTCATGGGCCAGCCGCTGGTCGAACTGCTCGACGGCGCCAGTGCGATCACCGTGCCGCTGGACGTCGACGCATTGCGCGAATGGCGCGACAAGTTCCCCGCGCAGCTCGACGCGGATACCTTCTCCCTGGAATGACCCGCATGAAGCCACCGACAATCGTCAATCATCCGCCGGACGTCGCGCCGCCGCCCGGCAACGAACCGGTCATCGCGCCTATCTACCAGAGCGTCAAGTACGAATTCGAGACGGTGGACGACACGTTGCGCATGTTGCGTGGCGCCGCGCCGGGCTACTTCTACATGCGCGCGAGCAACCCGACCACGCGCCAGCTCGAGCTCACGCTCGCGCGACTGCAGGGCAGGGACGACTGTCTCGCCACCGCCTCGGGCGTCAACGCGATCGCCCAGGCGCTGATCTCGCTCACGAAGGCCGGCGATCACGTCCTTTTCTTCATCGAGACCTACGGCCCGACGCGCAACATCATCCGGCGGCTGCTCGGCCGGTTCGGCGTCGAGCACACGATGTTGTCGATCGAGGATCTGCCGGGCATCGAGAACGTGCTCGCCTCCCGGCCGACACGTCTCGTGCTCTTCGAGAGCCCGACGAACCCGGTGACGAAAGTCGCCGACATCGAGAGGATCGTCGAGCTCGCCCACCGGCACGGCGCGCTCGCGGTCATCGACAACACGTTCGCGGGCTTTCACCAGCACGGCGAATACGACATCGACGTGTTCGTGCACAGCCTGACGAAATACGCCTCGGGCACGGGCGACGTGATGGGCGGCGCGGTCATCGCGCGTGCCGAGCTCATCGAAGGGATGCGGCCGGATTTCTCCGTGCTCGGCGCGTTGCTGGATCCGCACGCGGCGTTCCTCATCCAGCGGGGACTCAAGACGTACTTCGTGCGATACACGGCGCAGACGCAGAGTGCGCAGCGCATCGCGGAGCACCTCGCCGCGCACCCGGCGGTTGCGCGCGTACATTACCCTGGGCTCGCGACGCATCCGCAGGCGGAACTCGTGAAGAAGCAGATGCGCGAACCCGGGACCGTCGTGACCTTCGATATCGCGGCGGGCGCGGAGGCGGCGCGCCGCTTCAGCGAAAAACTGCAGCTGTTCGCGCTGACCGCGAGCCTGGGCTCGACCGAGTCGCTCGTCATGGCGCCGCAGCTCATCGGCACTCGCGACTTCACGCCCGATCAGGCCCGCAAGTCCGGCATCGGCCCCGGCACCGTGCGCCTCTCGATCGGCCTCGAAGACATCGACGACCTCATCGCCGACATCGACCAGGCCCTGAAGACGGTGCCTGGCACGGAAAATCCGGGATAACTCCGATCCCTTAGGTTCTCCCGGACTTTCCGTGCCAGGCACCGAAACACGGTTCTCATTTCGGGTGAGTTGCGCTGGACGCACTGCGGCAAGCCGCGAGAATCCAACTCTCGGTAAACCAGAACAAGAGCGCGAGCTTATGTTGCATCGCCCGATTCGCCAGCCCAGCCTGTCTCTCGAAGTTCGCCGCACGATCACGAGCGAGTTGCGGGAGCGGCTGCGCGATTTGCCCGCGTCTCCCATCGACTGGGCGTCGCTCGACGTCACGGCCTTGCTGGGCGCGAATGGCGCCCCGGCCGACCTGCGGCTGCAGGCGATGACGCGCCTGCTGTGCACCGCGCCCGCGCGCTCCCAGGAGCTGCGAGCGATGTGGAACGAGTGCGTGATCACGGCCACCTGCGCCTGGCGGCTCGCGGACGTCGTCGGCGCCGATCGCCTGAACAGCGCCATCGCCGGACTGCTTCACCGGCTGGGCGACATCCTCACACTGCGCGCCATCGCCGAGGCCGAACATGCGTCGGGCAAGCGGCTCGACGCGACCGGCAAGGCCGAACTGTGCGCGGAGCTCGGCGGCCAGCAACTCGATCGCGCCCTGCGCGCCTGGGGGGTGCCGGCTCGCGCCGCCGCGACGGCCGGCGAGTGGCGGCGGTTGCGCGAGTTTCCATCGGCGGCCGCTGACGCCTCGGCCGTCTACGTGGGCCGTTTGCTCGCGATCGAACTGCTGACGCCGCAGTTCTGCGCCCCCGGACTGCTGGAGCACGCCGCGGAAGAGGCGGGCGTCCCCAAGGACGTCTTGTCGGCCATACGCGCCGATGCCACGATACGGGAGCTCGCAACGAACCTTCAGTAGTTTGGCAGTCCCCGCGGAGGATTCGATGGGGCCAGTCAGTCGCCGTGCCGCGTTGGCGACCGCGGCCTGGACCCTCGCTTTCTGTTCCGCCGCCTTCGCGGACTCCGGACCCGCTCGCTCCGCGGGCGCCGCGCCTTCCATCGCGCAATTCGCGGCGGAAACCGAATTCAGCACGCCGTCCCTCTCTCCCGACGGCCTCAAGCTCGCCTTCGTCACCCGCGTGAACGACGAGACCGTCGTCGTCCTGCAGGACCTGGAAAAGCGGGAAATGCGCCAGCTCATGAAGGCCACCGCCGATTCGTTCCAGGTGACCTGGTGCCGCTTCAAGGCGAACGACCGCCTGCTGTGCGGATTCACGGGCACGAAATTCGAGCGCGGCGCCCCGTATGCCGTCTCGCGCCTGGTGTCGATCGGCGTCAGCGGCACCGATCTTCCGCAGGTGCTGATCCAGAACGGACCGCAGGGCGGTTCGCAGTTCCAGGATCGCGTCTTCGACTGGCAGTCCGGCGATCCGAAACGCGTGCTGGTTCAGCTCGGCGGCGATGGCGGCCCTTACCCGGACGTGTGGGCGCTCGACGTCTACACGGGCCGCATGAGCATCGTCCAGCGCAAACGTTATCCGATCATGTTCTGGAGCACCGACCGCGCGGGCGTCGTGCGTTTCGGCTCGGGTTACGACGAGCGCCGCTCGCAGTTCGTCACGCGCGACTCGGCGGATGCGCCGTGGCGCACGCTCGCGAAGTGGGAGCTGGGCCGGGACGACTTCGACGTGATCGGCTTCGGGCCGGCACCCGGCACACTGCTCGTGGAAGCCGGCCACAACGGCCGCGCGGCCATCTTCGAGATGGACCTGAACGAGAAATCCGACCGCCAGCTGCTGTTCGCGCACGGCGACGTGGACGTGGGAGGACCTATCTACTGGCCCGCCGACGGGCGCATCATCGGCTTCCTGTACGAGACGGACCGCGTGCACCGCATGTTGTTCGACGACGAGGCCGAGCGCATCTACGGCGGCATCGACGCGCTCCTGCCGGGCTGCGAGAACTACGTGATCGACGCGTCGACCGACGGCAAGCGGCTGCTGGTCGAGTCGTATTCCGACGTGCGGCCGACCGAGTACCACCTGGTCGATCTCGGCGCCAACAAGATGTGGGCCGTGGGCAGCGCGAGTCCCGCGCTCGCCGGACAGTCGTTCGCGCCGATGATCCCGGTGAAGATCAGGGGCCCGGAAGGCCTGGTCCTGCCCGGATATCTCACGGTGCCGCTCGGCTCCAGCGGGAGGAACCTGCCGATGGTCGTCTATCCACATGGCGGCCCTTACTACCGCGACAGCTGGGGCTTCGACTCGATGGTGCAGTTCATGGCGAGCCGCGGTTACGCGGTGCTGCAGGTGAACTTTCGCGGCTCGACCGGTTATGGCCGCGAGTGGTACGACGCGGGGCTGCGCAATTGGGGCACCGTCATGGTGGATGACATCACGGCCGCGACGAAGTGGGCCATCGAAGAAGGCATCGCGGATCCCGCGCGTGTCTGCATCGCCGGCTGGAGCTACGGCGGATACGCCGCGCTCATGAGCGCCGTGCGCGAGCCCGACCTGTACCGCTGTGTCGCGAGCATCGCGGGCGTATCGGACCTGCGCGCGCTGGCGGCCGAGACCCGGCGTTTTCACGGCGGGCGCTACCGCGCGGACAACTCGATCGGGTCGGACAGCGATGAGCTCAGGGCCGGCTCGCCGCTGCGCGCCTCGGAGAAGATCAAGGCGCCCGTGCTGCTCGTGCACGGCGACAGCGACATCCAGGTGCTCGTGGATCACAGCCGGCGCATGTCGCGCGTGCTCAAGCTGAATGAGAAGGATCACGATCTTGTGATCATCAAGGGCGGAAATCACTCGTTGTCGCGGTACGAGTGGCGTGAGGAATTATTGCGGGAGCTGGAGATATTCCTGGCCGCGGGATTGGGCCAGGATCTGCTGGCGCGAGATTTCCAGGGGCAAGCGCCACCAGAGAAAACGCCGCCCTGAAGGGGCGGCGTTCATGTAGCCAAGAGTCGCTACGCTTACATGTTTCGGATCAACGCGTCTCCGAACTCCGAGCACTTCACCTTCGTCGCGCCTTCCATCAGTCGGGCGAAATCGTAGGTGACGGTCTTCTGGCCGATGGTCTTGTCCATCGCGGAAATGATCGCGTCGGCGGCCTCGGTCCAGCCCATGTAACGCAGCATCATCTCGCCCGAGAGGATCACGGAGCCCGGATTCACCTGGTCGAGATTCGCGTACTTGGGCGCCGTGCCGTGGGTGGCTTCGAACACCGCGTGGCCGGTCACGTAGTTGATGTTGGCGCCCGGCGCGATGCCGATACCGCCGACCTGCGCGGCGAGCGCGTCGGATAGATAGTCGCCGTTGAGATTCGTCGTCGCGATGACGTCGAACTCGTCAGGACGCGTGAGCACCTGCTGCAGGGCGATGTCGGCGATCGCGTCCTTCACGAGGATCTTGCCGCTCTTGAGCGCCGCGGCCTGTTCGTCGTTCGCGGCCTTCTCGCCGGAGGCGGCCTTGGTGCGACCCCATTGTTCCCACGTGTAGAACTTGTCGGCGAACGCCGGGCTTTCCGCGAGCGCGTAGGCCCAGTTGCGGAACGCGCCCTCGGTGAACTTCTGGATGTTGCCCTTGTGCACGATCGTCACGTTGCGGCGCTTGTTGGCGATGGCGTACTCGAGCGCCGCCTTGAACAGGCGCTCCGTGCCTTCCTGCGACACGGGCTTGAAGCCGATGCCGGAGGTTTCGGGGAAGCGGATCTTCGCGTAGGCCTTCGGGAACGCCTGCTTGAACAGCTCCTTGAACTTCTTCGCGTCCTCGGTGCCGTGTTCGAACTCGATGCCGGCGTAGATGTCCTCGGTGTTCTCGCGGA
>JAEZCN010000246.1 GCA_023433515.1 Pseudomonadota bacterium | reverse complement strand
CGACTTTGTGCAGCCACGCCATCCGCTCGGTCGCGAAACTGCCCGCCGGCATCGAATCGCCCATCAGGCTGAAGATGCCGAGCTGCAACCGCCCCGGCGAAACGACGACCGTCGGATCGATACGCGTCCAGCCTGCGCCATCGAGCCAGATTTCCGTCCACGCGTGCGCGTCGGCTTGCCGCACGATGAGGTAGCCGCCGGACGGATTCCATTCGCCGCCGAGATACCCGGTGACCACGCGCGCGGGAACGCCGGCCGCACGCATCATGGTCGCGTACGCGGACGCGAAGTGCGCGCAGAAGCCGTTCTTGTTATCGAACAAGGTCGAATCGACCGAGTCGCGCGAGGTCGGGCCCGGTTCGAGTGTGTACTCGAGTCCCTGCTCGGCGAACCAGGTGAGCACCGCGCGCGCGTAATCCGCGTCGCTGCCCGCGCGAGCTCGCATCTCGCGCGCGAGTGCCTTGGCGCGCGGATTGTAGTCGTCGTCGATATGCGTCTCGTGACGTCGGGTGCTCTCCGCGAGTGGCCTGGTCGGGCGTGTGCGCAGGTACGACACCGCGTCGTAGGTCATGATCTGCGTGATGTCGTACAGGGTGGATAGCTGCCGGTCGTGAGAGAAGAACACGTTGCGGGGCGTTTCGACGACCGTGTCGAGCGAGACGAGGAAGGGGCGATAACTGGGCTCGAGCATGATCCGGTAACGCACCGGCGGGCCTGCGACCTCGACTTCCTCACGCGGAAAGAACCGGCCCCGGGCGCGGCGCCAGGTGAATCCGTCGAACGTATTGAGCACGGGGCCGCGGAAATAGAGGGCCTCGCGCGGCGGCAGATCGCCTTCGAAGTACACACGGAAGGCGGGGTCGTATTCGACCGCGAGCGTGCCGATGCTGCCCGGCGACATCTGGTCCGTGAGCCCGGTCTTCGCCTCGGCGCCGCGCGGCAGCGTCCAGAACTGGCCCGTGAAGCGGGGGAAGAACATGAATGCGAGCACCGCTAGCGGCGCCGCCATCGTCAGCGCGCGCGCGGCGAGACGCAGCGCGGCCCGGGTCGTGAGCCCGGCCCCGGCGTGGGCGACGACGGCCATCGCGGCCATCACGCCCCACAGGTGCAGTAGATAGAGAGGCAGTCGCCACAGCGACTGGTCGGCCAGCCCGGCGGCGAGCAGCAGGAACAGGGCCACGCCGATCACGATGCCGTCGTCGCGCCGCGTGCGCGATTCGATCAGTTTGAGCGCACCCATCAGGACCAGCAGGGCGGTCCCGGCGCCGAGGCCGTTGAGCGTGCGGAAGCTCAGCAATACCGCGCCGACGAATATCACGGTGAACACCGCGAATACGAGCCGCACGGCCTTGCCCGGCTTCGGGCGCGGCGCACCGCGGAACGCCAGGGACAGGCGCCAGGCCGCGGCGGCGGCCGCGATGCCCACGCACCACAGCGGCGTGTCCGCCGCGACGAGCAGCAGACCGCCGATGAACGCGAGCGTCGCGGCGATGTGCGATCGGTCGTCGGGCGCTCTCATCGGGCGTCCTCGCCGTACAGCGCGAGTGCGCGCAGGCAGTTTTCGCGATGCTTGTTGCCGCTGTCGGGCTCGATCGAGCGGTGCCCGAGCACGAGTCCATAACGCTCGCCGCGCGCGTGCGCATCCATGACCCACGCCGACAATTGCTCGAGGCGCGACTCGATGTCGGAGCCGGGGACGTGGGCCAGGTCGAAAGTGCGATGGTGCGCGGCCGGCGATTGATAGGTCTTCACCAGCAGGCCGCGGCCACGTGCGAAGGCGCGCCAGGCGACCTGGCGGGGCGAATCCCCGCTGCGGAATTCACGCAGTCCCGCCCATTCCTCGTCGCCCTCGCGATGCACCGAGGGGGCGTTGCCGCCGCTGGCCGCTTCCGCGGGCGGCTCGCGCCGGCCGCGCGGCGCGGGCCAGGCGATGATCGACGTGTCGAAGTGGGCGTAGGTCCATGCCCGGCACAGTCCGAACGGAAACGCGGTGGACAGCTTGAGGCGTTCGATGCGGTGCCGGCCGCGTTTCGCCAGTGCAAGCGACAGGTCCGCGCGCGCCTTGCCTGCGGCGGGCACGTCGAGCGTGACCCGCTCGATGGTGGCCGTTCCGCACTCGATGCCGATGCGCGGCGTATCCGCCGGGTTCTCGAGCGTGAGCAGTAGTTGGCCGTGTTCGCCCGCGAACGCATCCACGCTCGCCACGTCGCGCAGCACGATGCCGACGAGGTTCCGATGCGTCAGGTGCATCGCGATGAGGCCGAAGCCCGCGAGCAGGAACGCGACCATCATCGCGATGCTGTTCGAGTAGTTGAGTCCCGCGATGAGCATCACGAAGACGAGCACCGCGAAGGCGATGCCGGGGCGCGTCGGCAGGATGTAGACGCGGCGCGTGACGACCGCGACCGGCAGGCGATCCTCGCCCTGGCGCCGTCGGACCCATCGCGCGAATGGCTGGCGCAGGCGCGCCGCGAGGGTGCCGCCGATGCCGAACCGAGCGCGCACCGCGGTGGTCATGGACCGGTCACACCGGGACGGGAACGCCGCGCGCCAGCTCGGCGACGAAACTCGCGTGGTCGGCGGCCGCGGCGACGCCGTTACGCTCCAGGCGATGCGTCGCGACCGGCGGAAACACGGCCTGTACGTCTTCGGGCACCACGAAGTCGCGGCCGGCCAGCATGGCCCACGCGCGCGCGGCGCGCACCAGGCCCTGGCCCGCGCGCGGCGAGAGGCCCAGCAGGATGTCGGTACGCTGCCGCGTGCTGGCGACCAGCGCCTGCACGTAGCCGAGCAGCGCATCCGATACGTGCACGCGCAGGGCGGCCGCCTGCAGCTCGCGCACCGCGTCCGGATTGAGCGCCGGAGTCATTCCGGCGAGCAGGTCGCGCCGGTCGCCCTCGGCGAGCAGCGTGCGTTCGTGCGCGGAATCCGGGTAGCCGAGCGAAATGCGCATGAGGAAACGGTCGAGCTGCGATTCGGGCAGCCGGAACGTGCCTAACTGCTCGAAGGGATTCTGGGTCGCGACGACGAAGAACGGATCGGGCAGCCGGTAGGTGGTGACGTCGACGCTCACCTGGCGTTCTTCCATGGCTTCGAGCAAGGCGCTCTGCGTCTTCGGGCTCGCGCGGTTCACCTCGTCGGCCAGCAGCAGCTGCGTGAAGATCGGGCCCTTGCGGAACGAGAAATTGCCGTTCGCGGCGTCGAACACCGACACACCGATGATGTCCGCCGGCAGCAGGTCGCTGGTGAATTGCACGCGTTGCCAGGCGAGTCCGAGCACGTGCGCGAGCGCGTGAGCGAGCGTGGTCTTGCCGACGCCCGGCACGTCTTCGATGAGCAGGTGGCCGCGCGCGAGCAGGCAGGCGAGGGCCAGTCTCACGGCCTGCGGCTTGCCGAGGATGACGCGGTCGAGCGCCGCCAGCGCCGCGGCGAGCGCGCCGTTGTGCGGATGGGGAGTCGTTGAGGTCACAGCGCGACTATAGCCCGCCCGCGGCATCCGGACGTGAACTGCGTCAGCTTTGGCCGAGCCGGCGCACGCGCGCGAGCTGCTGCGCGAGGCTCGCGTTGCGCGCGATGAGTTCGGCGGCGCGGGCCCGGTCGGCCGCCACCACGTCCGGCGGCGCGTTCTTCACGAAGTTCTCGTTGCCGAGCTTCGCGTTGAGCTTGTTGATGTCGCTGTCGTGTTTCGCCATGAGCTTGCTCAAACGCTCGATCTCGGCCTTCGGGTCTATCAAGCCCGCCATCGGGACGAGCAACGTGAGATCCCCGAGGATCGCGGTCGCGGATTCCGGCTGGGCTTCACCCGCCGCGAGCTGCCGCACGCTTTCGAGGCCCGCGAGGCGGGATAGATAGGCGAAGTGGCGTTCGACGAGATCGCTGTCGCGCGCGCCGGCATTGGCGATGAGCAGCGGAATCCTGCGCGAGGGCGCGATGTCCATCTCGCCGCGGATCTGGCGCACGGCGAGGATGAACTGCTTCATCCATTCGACTTCCGCTTCCGCGGCGGAATCGCTCGCGAAGTCGGTGGCCGCGGGGTAGTACATGAGCATGATCGTGTCGACCTGCTGTTCGGTCCCGCGGAAATTCGCCGCGGCGCGCAGCGGCTCGGCGATCGGGTTCACGCGCTGCCAGATCTCCTCCGTGATGAACGGCATCATCGGGTGCAACGCGCGCAGCAACGCTTCGAGCACGGTGATCAGCGTGCGGCGCGTACCGCGCTTCTGCGCTTCCGTGGCCGTCTCGCTCTGCAGGACGGGCTTGGTGAGCTCGAGGTACCAGTCGCAGAACTCGTACCACGTGAATTCGTAGAGCGCGGTCGCCGCGAAATCGAAGCGGTATTCGCGCAGCGATTCGTCGACCCTGGCGAGCGTGGCCGCGAAGCGCGACACGATCCAGCGGTCGGCGATGGATGGTTCCACATCTCCGATCAGGCTACCGCTCGTTGCTGTTCCAGATGCGGAGGGCTCACCCTCCAACGTCATCAGCACGAAACGCGCGCCATTCCACAGCTTGTTGCAGAAGTTGCGGTAGCCGCCCACGCGCGCGAGATCGAAGCGTATGTCGCGAGAGGGGCCGGCGAGCGAAGCGAACGTGAAGCGCAGCGCGTCCGTGCCGAAGGCCGCGATGCCTTCGGGGAATTGTTTGCGCGTGTTCTTCTCGATGCCCGGCGCGAGACGCGGCTGCATGAGGCCCGTGGTGCGCTTCGCGACCAGGTCCTCGAGCTTGATGCCATCGACGATGTCGAGCGGGTCGATGACGTTGCCCTTCGACTTCGACATCTTGTCGCCGTGCTCGTCGCGGATGAGGCCCGTGATGTACACGTGGCGGAACGGCACGTCGCCCATGAACTTGAGGCCCATCATCATCATGCGGGCGACCCAGAAGAAGATGATGTCGAAGCCCGTCACCAGCACGCTGGTCGGGTAAAACTTTCCGAGCTCGGGCGTGGTGTCGGGCCAGCCCAGCGTCGAGAACGGCCACAGCGCCGACGAGAACCAGGTGTCGAGTACATCCGGGTCCTGCGTGAGTTTGATCGAGGGATCGATCGAGTGCTTGCGGCGCACTTCGGCCTCGTCGCGACCGACGTAGATCCCGCCGGCATCGTCGTACCAGGCCGGGATGCGATGACCCCACCAGAGCTGGCGGCTCACGCACCAGTCCTTGATGTTGCGCATCCACTCGTAATAGGTCTTCGTCCAATTCTCCGGTACGAAGCGCGTGCGGCCTTCCTCGACCGCCTTCAGCGCGGGCTCCGCGAGCGGCGCGATCTTCACGTACCACTGGTCCGTGAGATAGGGCTCGATGACCGCGTTCGTGCGGTCGCCGCGTGGCACCTTCAACTTGTGGGGCTCTATCTTCTCGATGAGACCCGCGGCCTCGAGCTCGGCGACGACGCGTTTGCGCGCTTCGAAGCGGTCGAGTCCGCGGAATCGTTCCGGCGCGTTCTCGTTGATGCGCGCGTCCGGCGTGAAGACGTTGATCTGCGCGAGGTCATGGCGCTGGCCGACCTCGTAGTCGTTGAAGTCGTGCGCGGGCGTGATCTTCACGCAGCCCGAGCCGAAGGCTGCGTCGACGTAGCTGTCGGCGATCACCGGGATCGTGCGGCCGGTGAGGGGCAGGTCGAGTTGTTTGCCGACGAGCAACTGGTAACGCTCGTCGTCGGGATTCACCGCGACGGCGGTATCGCCTAACAAGGTTTCGGGGCGCGTGGTCGCGACGACGACGTGGCCGCCACCGCCGGAAATCGGATAACGAATGTGCCAGAG
This sequence comes from Pseudomonadota bacterium, assembly GCA_023433515.1. Lineage (GTDB taxonomy): Bacteria > Pseudomonadota > Gammaproteobacteria > Steroidobacterales > Steroidobacteraceae > CADEED01. Next base: position 503 of record JAEZCN010000246.1, on the reverse strand, counting down.
CGAGCCGTTCTCTTCCTCGGAAAGGACTTCGAGATCCGACACCGCGGTGAGCAGCACCGGGTCCCAGTTCACGAGCCGCTTGCCGCGGTAGATGAGCCCTTCCTCGTGCAGCCGCACGAACACTTCCGTGACGGCGCGCGAAAGGTCCGGATCCATCGTGAATTTGTCGCGCGACCAGTCGACCGACGTGCCGAGCCGGCGCATCTGTCGCGTGATCGTGCCGCCGGATTGCTCCTTCCACTTCCAGACGCGCTCGACGAATTTCTCACGGCCGAGATCGAGGCGATGTTTGCCCTCGGCACCGAGCTGGCGCTCGACCACCATCTGCGTCGCGATGCCGGCGTGGTCGGTGCCCGGCTGCCAGAGAGCCGAGAAACCGCGCATGCGATGCCAGCGCGTGAGCGTGTCCATCAACGTGTGCTGGAACGCGTGCCCCATGTGCAGCGTGCCGGTGACGTTCGGCGGCGGCAGCATGATGCAATACGGTTCGCCGTCGCCGGCGG
>JAEZCN010000176.1 GCA_023433515.1 Pseudomonadota bacterium | reverse complement strand
CCACCATCCGCAGTCTTCACGACGTGCGTCATCGATCCACCTCTCCGAACACGATGTCCTGCGTACCGATCACCGCGACCACGTCCGCGAGCATGTGTCCCTTCGTCATTTCCTCGAGCGCCGACAGGTGCGCGAAGCCGGGCGCGCGACACTTCAGGCGATACGGCTTGTTGGCGCCGTCCGAGATCAGGTAGACGCCGAACTCGCCCTTCGGCGCCTCGACCGCGGCATAGGTCTCGCCCTCGGGCACCGTGTAGCCTTCCGTGAACAGTTTGAAGTGATGAATGAGCGATTCCATGTCGCCCTTCATCTCCTCGCGGCTCGGCGGGCGCACCTTGCGATCGTCGATCATCACGGGGCCGGGATTGCGCTTCAGCCACTCGACGCACTGCTTGATGATGCGCGTGCTCTGGCGCAGTTCTTCCATGCGCACGAGATAACGGTCGTAGCAGTCGCCGTTCACGCCGATCGGAATGTCGAAGTCGAGATCGGCGTAGACCTCGTAGGGCTGTTTCTTGCGCAGGTCCCACACGATGCCCGAGCCGCGCAGCATCGGCCCCGAGAATCCCAGCGCCATCGCGCGCTCCGGCGTCACGACGCCGATGTTCACGGTGCGCTGCTTCCAGATGCGATTGTCGGTGAGCAGCGTTTCGTACTCGTCGATCGCCTTCGGGAAACGTCCGACGAACTCGTCGATGAAATCGAGCAGCGACCCTGCTCGCGCCGCGTTCATCTGGTCCGCGCGCTTCTGCGACCGCCACTTCGAGGCCTGGTACTTCGGCATCGAATCCGGCAGGTCGCGGTACACGCCGCCCGGACGGTAGTAAGTGGCATGCATGCGCGTGCCCGACACCGCCTCGTAACAATCCATCAGATCCTCGCGTTCCTTGAACGCGAGCAGGAACACGGTCATCGCGCCGATGTCGAGCGCGTGCGCGCCCAGCCACATCAGGTGGTTCAGGACGCGAGTGACTTCGTCGAACATCACGCGGATGTACTGCGCGCGGATCGGCACCTCGACGCCGAGCAGGCGCTCGATCGCCATCACGTACGCGTGCTCGTTGCACATCATCGAAACGTAGTCGAGCCGGTCCATGTAGCCGATCGACTGGTTGAACGGCTTCGACTCGGCGAGTTTCTCGGTGCCCCGGTGCAGCAGGCCGATGTGCGGATCGGCCTTCTGGATGACCTCGCCGTCCATCTCGAGCACCAGGCGCAGCACGCCGTGCGCCGCGGGATGCTGCGGGCCGAAGTTCATCGTGAAATTGCGGATCTCGTTCATTACTTCGACGCCTTATTTCACAGCTTTAAGGGCCGGGTCGTAACGGTTGTCGTCGCGGATGACTTTCGGCACCAGCGTGCGCGGCTCGATGCTCACGGGCTCGTACACCACGCGCTGTTTGTCCGCGTCGTAACGCACTTCCACGTTGCCGATCAGCGGAAAATCCTTGCGGAAAGGATGGCCGATGAAGCCGTAGTCGGTGAGGATCCGGCGCAGGTCAGGATGCCCCGTGAACAGGATGCCGAACAGGTCGAATGCTTCGCGCTCGAACCAGTTCGCGCCCGGCCAGATGTCGACCACCGACGGGATGATCGGATCTTCCGCGTCTTCGCAGCGCGCGCGCAGACGCAGGCGCTGGTTGTTGCTGACCGACAGCAGCTGATACGCCACCGCGAATCGCGCGCCATCGTGCGGCTTGCGCGGCCCGCCGCGATTCACGCCGCGACTGAAACCCGTGGTCGTCGCGGAATAGGTCTTCCACTCCGACGTGGCGTAATCCATGTAATCGATGCCGGCCAGGTCGATGAGCACCTCGAACTGCAGCCCCGGCGCGTCGCGCAACGCGAGACAGATCTCGAGCAGCTTCTCGGGCTGCACTTCGTAACAGAGCTCGTCGGGCAACGACGGCGCGCGCAGCACCAGTCCCGGCAGGCGCGCTTCGATCTTCGTGGCAAGGGCTGCGATTTTTTCGGTCATCAGTGTTCTTATGCGGCGATCGTGCTGGTGCGCTCGATCTTCTTCTGCAGCTGGATGATTCCGTAGAGCAGCGCTTCGGCGGTCGGCGGGCAGCCTGGCACGTATACGTCGACGGGAACGATGCGGTCGCAGCCGCGAACCACGGCGTACGAATAGTGGTAGTAGCCGCCGCCGTTGGCGCACGAACCCATCGAGATGACCCAGCGCGGCTCCGGCATCTGGTCGTAGACCCGCCGCAGCGCGGGCGCCATCTTGTTGCACAGGGTGCCGGCCACGATCATCACGTCGGAATGCCGCGGGCTCGGACGGAAGATCACGCCGAACCGGTCCATGTCGTAGCGCGCCGCGCCGGCGTGCATCATCTCCACCGCGCAGCAGGCCAGGCCGAAGGTCATCGGCCACAGCGAACCGGTGCGTGTCCAGTTGATCAGCTTGTCGAGGTTCGTGGTGACGAACCCCTCGTTCATTACACCTTCGATGCTCATACGTCTCTCGCAATCGACCAGCTGTTGCTACGGCGTGCCGGCCGCCGGCAGAGGAACCGACGGGAATGCAGAAC
>JAEZCN010000167.1 GCA_023433515.1 Pseudomonadota bacterium | reverse complement strand
AGCACCGCCCCGGGCTCACCGACGACGCGCTGCGCGAAATGATCGCGCGCCGCAAGGAGAAGCAACCGATCGGCGAGTGGAGCTGCGGCTCGACGTTCACCAACCCGCCCGGCGATCACGCCGCGCGCCTGATCGAAGCCGCCGGCCTCAAGGGAATGCGGATCGGAGACATCATGGTTTCGCCGAAACACGCGAACTTTCTCGTCAACGTCGGCGCCGCGAGCGCGGCGGACGTCGAGAAGCTGGTCGCGCACATACGGACGGAAGTGGAGCAGAAGTCCGGTGTGGCGCTGACGCCGGAATTCCGCATCGCCGGGGAGTTCGCCTGATGCGCCTGCGTCACGACCCCAAGGTAGTCAGGCATGCAACCGACGCGCGCGAGTTCGGCCGCGTCGCGGTGCTGCTCGGTGGAACCTCGAGCGAACGCGAGATCTCGCTGATCTCCGGCAATGCCTGCCTCGCGGCGCTGCAGAAGCGCGGCGTCGACGCGCACGCCTTCGATCCGCGCGACAAGCCGCTCACCGAACTCATCGAGCGCAAGTTCGACCGCGTGTTCATCGCGCTGCACGGGCCGGGCGGCGAGGACGGCACGCTGCAGGGCGCGCTCGAGTTCCTGGGGCTGCCCTACACCGGCAGCGGCGTGATGGGCTCGGCGATCGGCATGGACAAGCTGCGCACCAAGCGCCTCGCGCAGGCGGTCGGCATTCCGACCACCGAATACATGGTGCTGCGTTCGCCCGCCGACCTCGACAACTGCGTGGAGCGACTCGGGCTGCCGCTGATCGTGAAGCCCGCGACCCAGGGTTCGTCGGTCGGAATGACGAAGGTCGAGCGCCGCGAGGATCTCGCGGGCGCCTACCAGGCCGCGTCGCTGCTCGAACCGAACGTGTTCGCGGAAAGCTGGATCACCGGCGCCGAGTACACGGTCGCGGTGTTGCAGGGCCAGGCGCTCCCGTCGATCCGCATCGAGACGCCCGCGACCTTCTACGACTACCAGGCCAAGTACTTCCGCAACGACACGAAGTATTTCTGTCCGTCCGGCCTGTCCACCGAGGCCGAGACACATCTCGCGAACCTCGCCGTCGGGACTTTCGCGGCCGTGGGGGCCGAAGGCTGGGGACGGGCGGACTTCATGATGGACAAGGCAGGCAAGCCCTATCTGCTCGAGATCAACACGGTCCCGGGCATGACGGACCACAGCCTCGTGCCGATGGCGGCGCGCGCCGTGGGGATCGATTTCGAACAACTCGTGTGGCGGGTCCTCGAGACCTCCTTCACGCGAACGGCGGTGAGCGTGTGATCTGGGGCAAGCCCCAAAACAAGAAGGTGAACCGGCGCAAGGACGGCGAGGGACTGCTGCGCGTCTATCGCGCGTTTCTCGCGCGCGCGGCGATCGGCGCCGCGGTACTCGCCGTGCTCGGCATCGCGGCCTTCCTGCTGGTGGGCGCGCTCGACCAGAACATCAGCCTGGTGAACGTGACGGGGCGCTTCCAGCGCGTGTCCCCGGTGGAAGTGGAGCAGGCCGTGAAGGCGCGCGTGCGCGACGTCGGCCTCGTGAGCGTCGACCTCGGCGCGGTGCAACGCGCGGTCGAGCAACTTCCGTGGGTAGATAGCGCGACGGTCGAGCGGCAGTGGCCGCGCGCGCTCAAGATCCGGGTGACCGAGCAGGCGGCCGCGGCGCGCTGGGGCGCGAACGGCCTGCTCAACACGCGCGGCGAACTGTTCATTTCCGAGGCGCGCCACATTCCGCCGGAGCTGCCGCGCCTGTCCGGGCCGCGCGGCACGGAGAGCGAGGTCGCGGGCCGCTATCTCGCCGCGCAGGGTCAGCTCATCGAGGCGGGCATGCGCCTGACCGCGGTGCGGCTCGACGAGCGGGGCTCGTGGGAATTCGATCTCGACAACGGCATCACGGTGCGGCTCGGCCGCCGCCAGATCGACGAACGGTTCGCTCGTTTCGTCGCGGCGGCCGTCGACCAGATATCGAGCCACGCCAGCGACATCAACTACATCGACATGCGTTACACGAACGGTTTCGCGATCGGCTGGCGCGCGGGCGGTCAGCGCGTCGCGACCGGCGCCGCGGAGGACGACAACACAGATGGCTAACTACATGGGTAAACGTCCCGACAAGAACCTCATCATCGGCCTCGACGTCGGCACGTCGAAGGTCTCCTGCCTGGTCGGCGAAGTAGCATCCGACAACACGATCGAGGTGATCGGCATCGGCACGCAGCCATCGCGCGGTCTCAAGAAAGGCGTGGTCGTGAACATCGAATCGACGGTGCAGTCGATCCAGCGCGCGGTCGAGGAAGCCGAGCTCATGGCCGGCTGCGAGATCCGCTCGGTGTTCGCCGGCATCGCCGGATCGCACGTGCGCAGCCTGAATTCGCACGGCGTGGTCGCGATCCGCGACCGCGAGGTGAGCCAGGCGGACGTGGAAGCAGTGGTGGACGCGGCCAAGGCCGTCGCGATCCCCGCCGACCAGAAGATCCTGCACGTGCTGCCGCAGGAATTCATCATCGACGGGCAGGAAGGTATCCGCGACCCGATCGGCATGTCGGGCGTGCGGCTCGAAGCCAAGGTGCACATCGTGACCGGCGCGGATTCCGCCGCGCAGAACATCGAGAAGTGCATCCAGCGCTGCGGCCTCGAGGTCGACGACATCGTGCTCGAGCAGCTCGCATCGAGCTTCGCGTGTCTCACCGATGACGAGAAGGAGCTCGGCGTCTGCATCATCGACATCGGCGGCGGCACCACCGACCTTGCGGTGTTCTCGCAGGGAGCCATTCGCCATACGGCGGTGATACCGATAGCGGGCGACCAGGTCACCAACGACATCGCCGTGTCGATGCGCACGCCGACGCAGTACGCCGAGGACATCAAGGTCAGGTACGCCTGCGCGCTCTCGCAGCTCGCGAATCCGGACGAGAGCATCGAGGTGCCGAGCGTGGGCGACCGGCCGGCGCGCCGGCTCGCGCGCCAGACGCTCGCCGAAGTCGTCGAGCCGCGTTACGAGGAGTTGTTCGGCCTCGCGCGCGAGGAACTGCGCCGCTCGGGTTTCGAGGAAATCATCGCGGCCGGCATCGTCCTCACGGGCGGCAGCGCCAAGATGGAAGGTGCGATCGAGCTCGCCGAAGAGGTGTTCCACGTGCCGGTGCGTCTCGGCGTGCCGCAGCACATCCGCGGGCTCTCCGACGTCGTCCGCAATCCTATCTACTCGACCGGCGCGGGCCTGCTGCTCTACGCGCGCGACAACGCGCTCGCCAGCAACCGCGGCCGCTCGATCGCGGGCAACGCGCGCAGCCTGGCCGAGCGCATGAAGAACTGGTTTCAGGGGAACTTCTGACCGGGTCATGCCGGGACGAAGCCGTTGATGAGATGAAGATTCGAAGCTGACAGCACTTCGATTAACCAAGGAGCGAATCACAATGTTTGAACTGATGGATGCTTACAGCCAGAACGCTGTAATCAAAGTCATAGGGGTTGGGGGCGGCGGCGGCAACGCGGTCGCTCACATGGTCACGAGCGGCATCGAGGGAGTCGAGTTCATGTGCATCAATACCGATGCGCAGGCCCTCAAGCACTCGAAGGTCAAGACGTCGCTGCAGATCGGCTGCAACATCACCAAGGGTCTCGGCGCGGGCGCCGATCCCGAAGTCGGCCGGCAGGCGGCGATGGAAGATCGCGATCGCATCATCGAGATGATCGAGGGATGCGACATGTTGTTCATCACCGCGGGCATGGGCGGCGGCACGGGCACGGGCGCCGCGCCGGTGGTCGCGCAGGTGGCGAAGGAGCTGGGCATCCTCACGGTGGCCGTGGTCACGCGTCCATTCGAGATGGAAGGCGGCAAGCGCACGCTGATCGCGAATCACGGTCTCGCCGAGCTCGGCAAGTACGTCGACTCGCTGATCACGATCCCGAACCAGAAGCTGCTCACGGTGCTCGGCGCGAAGACGACGTTGTTAGACGCCTTCAAGAGCGCCAACCACGTGCTGCAGGGCGCGGTGCAGGGTATCGCGGAACTGATCACGCGGCCCGGGCTCATCAACGTGGACTTCGCCGACGTGCGCACCGTGATGAGCGAGACCGGCATGGCGATGATGGGCTCGGGTTCGGCGCGCGGCGAGAATCGCGCGAAGGAAGCGGCCGAAATGGCGGTTTCCTCGC
>JAEZCN010000155.1 GCA_023433515.1 Pseudomonadota bacterium | reverse complement strand
GATGCTACTTATTCTGCCCCAAAGCGAGGTCTGAAAGGGCTTCCTTTCGTCGCGGAACCAGTCGTCACAACGCTTATTTTTATGGTTAATGTCGCATGGGCGCTTGCCGCGCTCGGATAATCTTCCCGACGGGCATGGATGCCCAACACTGGACGCCGCACTAATAACAATAGGGCAATACTGGGGATGTCGATTCTGGGGTTGATATGCGTGCTGCTCGCACTCGTTGCGACGCTGCTGTTCGTGCTGTTCCTGTTTCAGCGGCGCGATCTGCGGGCGGTCTCCGAGCTGTCGCTCGAAGTGCAGCGCGCGGTGAGCGGGGAACGCCTGCCGCAGTCGATCGAAGTCAGCAACGAACAGCTCGACGTGCAGGGCCTGGGTCTCTCCGTCAACCAGTTGCTGCAGCGTGCGTCGCGGCTCTCCGGTCGCGAAAGATCCGGACCGAAACTCTTCACGGAACTCGGCGAGCGCATTCACGAGGCCGTGCTCGTGCACCGGGAAGTCATTCTCTACGCGAACAGCCAGTTCGCGAGTTTCGTCGGCGCCGAGCGCGTCGACCTCATCGACCGCACGCTCGCCGAGATCGTGGCGCCCGAGTACGCGGATCTCGTGGCGGAAAATCTGCGCCGCCGCCTCACAGGCGCCCATGGCCCGGACCGGTTCGAGGTCGAGATCGTCGGCCTGCAGGGCCAGGTCAGCCTGCTCGAGCTAACTACCGCGCTGATCGACTTCGAAGGGCAGCCGGCGCTGCTCGTGACCGGCGTCGAGGTCATCCCCACGAAGAAGCTGCGCGCGCTCGCGAGCGGCAAGCTGCACGAGCAGGAAACCATCGCGCGCGCCGCGATGGTGGCGCCGCCATTGCCGCCACCGCCGCCGCCGTTGCAGGTGGCCGCGCTGCAGTCGCTCGCGGAGGCCATCGTCACGACGGACCTGGAAGGCCGGCTGGTGTTCATGAACCCGGCCGCGGAAAAACTGCTCGGCGTCATGACCATCCAGGCCCAGGGCAAGCCGCTCGAGGACGTGGTGAGCCTGATCGATCAGAACGACCGCAAGCTGCTGTCGGATCCGATCAGCGAAGCGGTCGGCGGCGGGAGCGGCGCTCCGCACGCGACGTCGAGGCGCGCCGTGCTGGTGAGCAAGTCCGGTGGTGACGAGCGCGCCATCGAACTCGCCGCATCGCCGCTGCGCGTGAACGACGACCTCGTGGGCGCGGTCGTGCTCTTGCACGACGTCACGGAGCTGCGCGGCCTGCACCGCCAGATGTCCTACCAGGCGACTCACGATGCGCTCACCGGCCTCGTGAACCGGCGCGAGTTCGAACGGCGGCTCGGCGAGGTCGCGGAGTCGGCGCGCCGCGGCGAGGGCACGCACATGTTGTGTTACCTCGACCTCGACCGCTTCAAGATCGTCAACGACACCAGTGGACACCTCGCGGGCGATTCGATGCTGCGCGAAGTCGCGAAGCTGCTGCGCGAGGCGGTGCGCGATTCGGATACCGTCGCGCGTCTCGGCGGCGACGAGTTCGGCATGCTGCTCGTGGGCTGCCCGCTCGAAAAGGCACGACAGATCGCCGACGACGTGTGCCGTTCGATCGCGGCCTACCGGTTCGTATGGCACGACCGCGTGTTCAACATCGGCGTGTCGATCGGCCTCATCGAGATCGGGCGCGAGGCGGGGCTGGTCGAGCAATTGCTCGCCGCGGCGGATTCGGCCTGTTACGTCGCGAAGAAGGAAGGCGCCGGCCGCGTATCGGTTTATTCGGCGCGCGACGAAGCGCTGGCGCGCAGCACGGGCGAAATCGAATGGCTGCAGAAACTGCAGGTCGCGCTCAAGGAAGAGCGCTTCGCGTTGTACTACCAACCCATCGTTTCGGCGTACGGCAACGATACGGACGGACCGTCGATGGAAGTGCTCCTGCGCATGCTCGACGAGTCCGGAGCCGAGATTCCGCCGGGCGAGTTCGTGCAGGCGGCCGAGCGCTACCGGCTCATGGCGTCGGTCGACCGCTGGGTGGTGCAGACGACGTTGTCCGCGCTGTCGAAAAACGCATTCCAGCTCGCGCGCGACCGCTGCGTCGCGATCAACATATCCGGGCAGACGCTCGCGGATTCGGGGTTTCTCGAGTTCGTGGTCGAGACCTTCGACCAGACCGGCGTAGCCCCCGACCAGATCTGCTTCGAGCTCGCCGAGAGCGCGGTGGTCGGCGACCTCGAGCACGCACGCCGCTTCGTCGAAGTGCTGCACGGCATGGGCTGCAAGTTCACAATCGACGATTTCGGTTCCGGTGTCGGCTCCTTCTCGAGCTTGAAGAGCCTGCCGCTCGACTACCTGAAACTCGATGGCTCGTTCATGCGCAATCTCGCGCGCGACTCGGTCAACCAGACCATGGTGACCGCGATGATCAAGCTTGCGCGCACGCTCAATTTCAAGATCATTGCCGAGCAGGTGGAAGACAGCGCCGCGCTCGATGCCGCCCGCAAGATGGGCGTCGACTACATACAGGGGTTCGTGATCGCGCGGCCGGCGAAGCTCGCCACCGCCGCATGATCGCGGGTCGTGACTAACTAAAGAAGATTCCCGGGGACAGTCTCATGTCAGTTGCACAAGACCAAGCCGCCGCGCCTTGCCGGTTCCGCGGCCAGCATCCGACCGGAGTGCGGCCCGCATCGCGGCTGCCGCTCATGACCGGCGCGAGCCGCGCACGCGCGGGCGCCTGGTGTTCCGGAACACGCCGCGGCCTGCGGGCCAGCAGCCGTCCGCGATTGCGCGATGGTCGGCGGGCCGCCTCGCGCGCGCCGTCCCGGCGTACTTCCTGATCTCAGCGGGCCGCGCGACCCGCGCGCACGTAACCGCCGATCAGCAGTCCGCCCAGCGCCGCGAACACCGCTCCGAACGCGCCGAAGAACATCGTGATTCCGCCGGACGTTACGCCCGCGTCCACGGGAAGATTGCGCCGCGGATATTCCTCGGAGTAGGCCACCGCGATCGTGTCGCCTTCGCGCACGCCGTCCCACATCTGCTTCGGCACTCCGGCATGCGCCTCGATGCGCTTGCCGTCCGGCAGCGCGAACCAGTAGTCGAGGCCGTGATCGTTCTTGCCGTCGGCGGCGGCCGCGACGACTTTCTTCGTGACGTGCCCTTCCGTTCGTGCGCCTTGCTCGAGTATCCGGGTGTCGAGTTGGTGACCACGCCAGCTGCCGAAGACCACCAGCAGCCCGAGCGCGAGCAGGATGGTGCCGAACGTGAGCGAGATCTTGCTGCGACGCGGCGGCGTATTCATGCGGTGAACGGCTTCCCGGCGCAGCCGAGAGGGTGTTGAATGCCAGGCATGCCGAAAACCTATCACGTCAGCGTCCGTTCGGGCGCGATGTCAGTCACCCGCAGCCGACTGCGACGGGAGGGAGCATGAAGCGGGTCACCGGGATCGGAGGAGTGTTCATCAAATCGGGCGACCCCGCGCGACTGCGCGAGTGGTACAAGCGCCATCTCGGCATCGACTTCGAGGAATGGGGCGGCTTCGCATTTCGCTGGAAGTCGCCGGACAATCCCGCGGGCGAGGGCACCACTGTCTGGAGCGTGTTCGACGCGTCATCGAACTACTTCGATCCGAGCAGCGCCGGCGTGATGATCAACTACCGGGTCGCGAACGTGCATGCGCTCGTCGCCGCGCTGCGGGCGGAAGGTTGCGAGGTCATGGACAAGGTCGAAGAGTCCGAATACGGGAAGTTCGGCTGGGTCGTCGATCCCGATGGCAACAAGGTCGAACTCTGGGAGCCCCCGCCTGGTCAGTGAACGTTGGAGGTGCCGCATGCGACGCTCGACCCGGTATTCGCGACGCAGTCTCCTGGCCGCAACGGGTGCCTGGGGTGTAGCCAGCGTTCTCGGCGGCGTCGCCGCCGCCGCGCAGCTGCGGCGCACGCCCTCGCAGACCTCCGGCCCTTTCTATCCACTCGAAAAACCACTCGACGCCGACGCGGACCTCACGATGGTGAAGGGCCGTACGGGGCGTGCGGCCGGGAAGGTGGTCCACGTGATGGGCCGCGTGCTCGACGTCGCCGGCGAACCGGTGGCGGGTGCGCGCATCGAGATCTGGCAAGCGAACACCCACGGGCGGTACACGCATCCCGACGACGACAACAACGCGCCGCTCGACCCGAATTTCGAGGGGTACGCGAATCTCGTCGCCGACGAGGACGGCCGCTACCGCTTCAAGACGATCAAGCCCGGCGCCTACCCGGCCGGCGGCGGCATGCGGCCGCCGCACGTGCACTTCGGCGTGTCCGGGAAAGCGAGCCGGCTGATCACGCAGATGTATTTTCCGGACGAGTCGCGCAACGACGGCGACTTCATCCTCGAGCGGACCGGCGAGGGCCGCAAATTGCTGATCGCCGACGTGGGTCCGCCGACGAACGATCTCGAGCCCGATTCACTGCTCGCGCGCTGGGACATCGTGCTCGAGGCGGGTTGAGCGCAGGCGCGCGGCGGGCGCGGTCGCGAGCTGCTCGTCGATGATCCGCGCGAGCCAGGTTTCGTCGGGCCGGCCGCTCCAGCGTTCGGCGACCTGGCCATCGCGGCCGATCAGGTAGCTCAGTGGATAGAACTTGCCGGCGTCGTAGAAATCGGGTGCACGATCGAGCCGGCCCTGGATGCCGTCGAAGCGGTTCGTCGCCAGGAATGTCTCGAGCACGGCGGGCTCTTCGAGCGACACGTACAACACCACGAAGCCGTCGTCTTCGTGTTCGCGTTGCATCTTCGAGAGCAGCGGCATCTCCTGCCGGCAGGGTGCGCACCACGTGGCCCAGAAATTGATCAGCACCACGTTGCCGCGCAGCTCCGAGAGGCTGCGCAGTTCTCCGGCGGTGTCGAAGTACGTGAGGTCGGGGGCGCGCGCGTTCAGCGTCGGCATCATCATCGCGATGGGCGTCGAGCGTCCATCCAGCCGCAAGAGGAGTCCGATCGCGCCGAGCAGCGCGAGCGCGACGGCGGGAATTCCGAGGCGGATGCGTGCGGGCATGTCCCGCGTGAACCACCACGCGGCGCCCGCGACCAGCACAGCGACGCAGACATAGAACGCGGGCGCGCGGAACCAGAGTCTGTCGGGACCGAATCTGCCGGTGAAGTACGCAAGCGCCAGGACGCCGACCCAGCCGTAACCGAGCAGGGTCGCGGTCCACGCGCCGACGCTCGCGAGATGCGAACGTCGGCCGGAGTCCGGGCGCAGCAGCCACGCGCCGAGCGCAATCGCGGCGATGGCGCAGGTGAGCGTGAGCCAGGCGGTGCGGGTTTCCACCACGGAATTGTGGCACCGCGCCGTCGCGCGGCGACTCGTGCGCGGCGCGATGTATTGTCAGTGCGCGCCGACGCTAGTTAGCGGGACGCGGCCCGCCCGCCGCGTAGCGCATCGACCGACCAGCGCCCTCCGCCGAACGCGATCAGCACGATCAGCATGAGTCCCCAGAGGTAGTGCTGGCCTCGGGCGGCCTCGAAGCCATCCGCGCCGAGCACGTGCCAGTAGGAAGCCAGCGCGACCGCGTTGACCGCGAACAGGCCGAGCGCCCCGACGCGCGTGAAGAGTCCGGCAACGAGCAACACGGGAAAGACGAGTTCGCCGAAGGTTCCCGCGACCGCGGCGAGTTCGGGCGCAAGCAGCGGCACGCGGTACTCGCTGCGGAAGAGCTCGATCGTCGTGTCCCAGGTAGTTAGCTTGAGCCAGCCCGACGCGAGGAACTGCCAGCTCACCCACACGCGGATGCCGAGCAGCACCGGCGGCTGGAGCGGGTCGCACACCCGTGCGACGACGGAATCGAAGGCATGGAACCTGGCAAGCGTGGTCATCGAATACTCCCGAAGTAGTTGGATTGGACCGTGTCGAAACCCACCGCGTCACCTCGTGACCAGTTAGGCGGCGTCCTCCGCGAAGGCTCTTGTTTGCCGCGCCAGTGCTGGCCCGCAACGTTCCTGACGAAGCTCGATTCCCCAAGACAATCAATCAGTTACGGTGCGCGAGCGATACGTTGGCGCTGGCCTGTGGGCGACGCGCCACGCGGACCTGCGCCCGGCGAGTCCCGACGTCGAGAGAGACCGGCCCGCGCGGCCGGAAATTGCGCAGGACTGTGGCGAAGATTTGCGGTAGTTTTCCCCGCTCACCTCAGGGGAGGCGATGAGCGATGCAACTGTCGCAAATGTGGCGCGAGCATCTGCAGGCGGGTTGTCCGATCGAAATGCGCGGACTGAACATCGCCGGCACCCAGATTGGTGCGCTCGATGCCGAGATCACGGCCTGCGTCAGCGCCTGTGTCACGCACTCTCTCAAGATGGATTCACGGATCGAGCGACGCCTGCACGACATCGCGCAGGCGCTCGAGGATTTCCAGGAACAGGCGACTCCCGAAGTGGTCGCTTATTGCACGCGCCTCAACAAGCTCGTGAGCGCGGTGCTCGTGAACGCCGGGCCGGTAATCGACGCAGACAAGGACCCCGCGGCCGGCGAAGCCTCGATCAACGATTCCGGACGGTTCACGCGGCCGGGAGTCCGCCGCAGGTAGCCAGGACTACTTCGGTTCGAACTCGAGCGAAATCCCGTTCATGCAGTAACGCTGCCCGGTCGGCGCGGGGCCGTCGTTGAACACGTGCCCGAGATGACCGCCGCAGTTCGCGCAATGCACTTCCACGCGCGTCATGCCGTGTGAAGTATCCGTGGTCGTCGCGACCGCGCCGGCCAACGGCCGGAAGAAGCTGGGCCAGCCGGATCCGCTTTCGTATTTCGTGCCCGACTCGAACAGCGGGTGGCCGCAGGCGGCGCAGTCGTACTGGCCGGTGCGTTTCTCGTAGTTGAGCGGGCTCGTGCCCGCGCGCTCGGTGCCGTGTTCGCGCAGCACGCGGAACTGCTCCGGCGACAGCAGCGAGCGCCACTCGGTTTCGGATTTCTGGACGGGGAAATGTTCGTTCGCCATTTCTCGCGACTCCTCGGGGTTCGTGCAGGGGACCGGCGAGATGGGGATGATATTTCACTTCCCCAGAAGCAGAACGGGGACAGACCGGTCCAGGTCTGTCCCCGTTTGCTAGGAAACGGAGAATGTCCCCATTACTTACAGCAGGGGCACCAGCAGCAACGCGACGATGTTGATGATCTTGATCAACGGGTTGATCGCGGGACCGGCGGTGTCCTTGTAGGGATCGCCGACCGTGTCGCCCGTGACCGAAGCCTTGTGCGCCTCGGAACCCTTGCCACCGAAGTTGCCTTCCTCGATGTACTTCTTCGCGTTATCCCAGGCGCCGCCACCGGTGCACATGGAGATCGCGACGAAGAGGCCGGTCACGATGGTGCCGATCAGCAGGCCGCCGAGCGCGCGAATGCCGGCGCCCGGACCCATGAGCCAGTTCATGCCGAAGGCCACGATCACCGGGATCAGGATGGGCAGCAGCGACGGGATCACCATCTCCTTGATCGCGGCGCGCGTCAGCAGGTCGACCGCGGTGCCGTACTCGGGCTTGGCCGTGCCTTCCATGATGCCCTTGATCTCACGGAACTGCCGGCGCACTTCCGTCACCACCGAGCCCGCGGCGCGACCGACGGCTTCCATCGCCATCGCGGCGAACAGATAGGGCACGAGACCGCCGATGAACAGGCCGATGATCACGGCCGGATCGGACAGCGAGAACGACACCATCTCGCGGCCGGTGGCGGCGAGGTGCGTCTCGAGGTTGTGCGTGTAGTCGGCGAACAGCACGAGCGCCGCGAGACCGGCCGAGCCGATCGCGTAACCCTTCGTGACCGCCTTCGTCGTGTTGCCGACGGCGTCGAGCGGATCCGTGATGTCGCGGATCTTCTTGTCGAGACCCGACATCTCGGCGATGCCGCCGGCGTTGTCGGTGATCGGGCCGTACGCATCGAGCGCCACGACCATGCCGGTCAGCGACAGCATCGAGGTGGCCGCGATCGCGATGCCGTACAGACCGCCCAGCTCATACGCGCCGTATATCGCGAGACAGATCGCGATGACCGGCAGCGCCGTCGACTTCATCGACACGCCCAGGCCCGCGATGATGTTGGTCGCGTGACCGGTCTGCGAAGCGGCCGCGGTCTTTTGCACCGGGCCGTACTCCGTCGCCGTGTAGTACTCGGTGATGACGATCATCGCCGCGGTGAGCGCGAGGCCGATCAGCGAGCAGTAGAAGAGGTGACGGGCGAGCGCCGGCTCCGCCTCGGTGTTCATGACCAGCGCTTCGGTGATGAACCAGAACGCGATGGCCGAGATGACGCCCGAGACGATGACGCCCTTGTACAGCGCGTTCATGATCTTGCCGCCTTCGGAGGTCTTCACGAAGAACGTGCCGATGATCGAGGCGACGATGGACGCCGAACCGAGCGCGAGTGGATAGAGCACCGCGTTCACGCCCATGCCCGTCATCATGAGGCCGCCGAGCAGCATGGTCGCGACCAGCGTCACCGCGTAGGTCTCGAACAGGTCGGCGGCCATGCCGGCGCAGTCACCGACGTTGTCGCCGACGTTGTCCGCGATGACCGCCGGGTTGCGCGGGTCGTCCTCGGGAATGCCGGCCTCGACCTTGCCGACGAGGTCCGCACCGACGTCCGCGCCCTTGGTGAAGATGCCGCCGCCCAGTCGGGCAAAGATCGAAATCAGCGAGCCGCCGAACGCGAGACCAACGAGCGCGTGCAGCGCGACGTCCTGCTGGTCGGCGGGGAGGATGTGCGAGAGGACCGCGTAGTAGGCCGCGACACCCAGCAGGCCGAGGCCGACCACCAGCATGCCGGTGATGGCGCCGCCCTTGAACGCGACCTGCAGCGCGGCGTTGAGTCCGTTGTTAGCCGCCTCGGCCGTACGCACGTTCGCGCGCACCGAGATGTTCATGCCGATGTATCCGGCCAGGCCCGAGAGCACCGCGCCGACCGCGAAGCCGCCCGCCGTGTACCAGTCGAGCGCGAAGCCGATGACCACGAACAACAATGCGCCGACGATCGAGATCGTCGTGTATTGCCGGTTGAGGTAGGCCTTGGCGCCGGCCTGGATGGCCGCCGCGATTTCCTGCATGCGCGCGTTGCCCGCGGGCAGCTTGAGGATCGCCATCATCGAGAACACGCCGTACAGAACGGCGACGATGCCGGCACCAATGGCCAGCCACAGCCACGTCGTGGCAGTCATGCGGAACTCCTGTCGGAAATCAGCGATTTATTAGTTGGTTACGAACGTCCGCACGAGACGGCGCCCATAAGAGGGCGCGGACAATACCACCGAGCAGAGGCCCGGCCAACCGCAATTCGGTGATGACAGCGTGAGACAGCGCCGTAGGTCGCAACCCTTTTCGTCGGTTGCTTGGAATCAGGTGTCCGGCCTGAGGGTTTGCCCTCTTAACGAGGCTCGGCCCTTATGACCGGCCCCAGCGTGAAAAATACGGTGTCGCTGTTGGCGGCGCCGCTGAGCGACAGGTCGATCCGCGAATTCGGACTCGACCAGACGATCTCGCCGGTGGCTGCATTGAGGATCCGGTTATTGAACTGGTCCGAGTAGAAAAGATCGCCGCCCAGGGGCTGGATGCGCACTTGCTCGGCGATAGCGAGCGTCGCGAGCTGCTGGCCAGCGGAGTCGACCAGGAGCGCATCCCGGTAGATCGGGGCGCCTGTTCCGTATTCGTGGCGATTCACCAGCAGTCGCGACTCGTCGATCCAGCCCGCGCTCCAGCCGTCGACCGAAACGGTGTAAATGCCGTTGGTATAAATGCGCGTCGTGCTGGGCACTCCGGGGCTGCTGTAAGGCGCGACGACGTTGTTCGCCGCGATCCTGCTGCCCGAGGGTGAAAGCCGCACGAGAGGCTCGCCGATGTTTACCAGCGGTTCTTCGACGATCGCGCTGGAATCGATGTGCAACAGCCGGTGATCATAGGTTGCCGAGTTTCCGGTGCCCTCGCGGGTGGACACCAACGCGAGGCGGGCGTCTTCGGTGAAGTCGAAACCGGCGAGCACTTGCGGGGCGGTCGGGGCTGGCCATGCGGCGATGACGGCGCCCGACGGCATCGAAAAGACGCGCAGTGCGTCGTTCTCCAAGGCGGACACGGCCGCGAGGCGGGTTCCGTCGCTAGATAGGTGTAGCCGGTAGCTGCGGAAGTCGATCGTCCTTTCCAGTTCACGCGTCGCGGTCTCGAACACCAGGATGGGGCCGCCGGCGGTGGCAACCGCCATGCGCGATTCGTCGGCAGTCATGGCGTGAACGCGGCCGTACGAGTACAGGATACCCGGACTGGAATTCGGGGCGTCCATGACGACACCGTCAAAGGTGCCGAATGTCCAGCGGGAATCCGAGAGCGCGACGAGCGCGGTCAACCTGGTCACCGGCATGGTGTAGTCGGACTTCGAGAGCGAAGTCCCGGACAGATCCAGCGTGCTGATCGAACGCCCGTTACCGGTCGGCGCCACGAAAGCGACGATGTTCCCGGACTGCACCACGTCACTCAATCGTTCGATCTGGTAAGTGGCGACCGGAAAGCCTGAACCGCCGATCTCATAGACCTGGAGCTCATCCTCGAAGAGGGACACTCTCCACAGCCATGTGCCATGACTTCCGTAAGTCGTGTCGCTCACATCGTTGGCGCCGCCGAGCAGCGCGCCGGATTGCGAATAGACACTGGTGCCTGACGGAGTGGTCACGATGAAGTGCTCGCCGTCATCGGACCATCTGCCCGACGAGCCCGTGAACACCGGCGTCGTGCTGCTCGTTCCGTCGGATAGCGAGATCGTCTCGATCGTGTAACCACCGGTCGCCGTCGCGCGCGCGACGCGCACCTCGCCCGGCGCGGCGAACACGAGCGAATTGCTGACGTCGCCGGGACGCGAGAGCAGTGTGCTTCCGGTGCTGCTGACGACGAGGAGTTGCGCGGTGCCCTGCAGCACCGCGTAACTTCCGTCCGCGGCGAACCTGAAGCGCGGAAATTCCGCGATGGGCGCGTCGACGTGCGCGACGGAGGCGCCATCGGCGGCGTCATGGAAATCGAGCGCGGTGAGGGAGCGCGCGGCGACCGTGGTTCCAGCCATGTACGCCACGGGTGCGTCGCGCTGACAGGCGTATTCGCAGCCGGTGGTCAATCTCAAGATCACGCTGCCGTTCTCCGAGTTCCACAGCACGACCTGCCCGAGCTTGTCGACGCTCAGTATTCGGGAGCCTGAATGGTCGAGATTCGTGATTTCGTTCGTGTGGCCCAGGTCGATCACGGCGTCGCTCAGCACGCCGATGGCGAGTTCGAAAATGTCGGTGCCGCCGCTGCTCGTCGCCGTGACGATGTAGGTGGCGGAAGCGCTCAGCTCGGTCGGCGTACCGGTGATTGCGCCGGTCACTGCGTCGAGCGCGAGACCCGGGGGTAATGCCGGATCGATCGACCAGTTCGAAGCCGCGCTCGCGCCGGAAGAAGGCGTCACCCCCGAGACCGGATGGTTCAACGAGAAACTGTAGCTCGCGCGTGGATACTGGATCACGGGCGCGAGATCGTTGACCGTGATTTGCACGATGGCGGTGGTACCGCCACCGGCATTGCCTGCCGTAATCGTGTAATCGGTTGCTGCACGCGGCGTTGTCGGAGTGCCGGAGATGATGCCCGTCGTCGCGCTGATTGAAAGTCCGGTGGGCAGAGCGGGCGAAACCGAGTAGCTCGTCGGTGTGCCGGTCACGCTCGGCGCGAGCGGCGTAATCGCCGTGCCGACGGTGAATGCAGGCGGGACCGGATAGCTGAGACCCGATGGGGCAGTCTGCGTACTGCCGCCGGCACCACCGCTCCCACTGTCACCACCGCCGCCGCAAGATGACAAGATGAGGGCGAATATCGCCACCGATACGCAGCGCAATGAGTTCAAAGGAGCCTCGAGCCGTTCGGACTTGATGGCCAAGCATCTGCCGCGGCGCGCGATGGAGTGACAGCGTGACCGGCCGTGAAGCCGGCACGCTCGAGGCTACGTCGCTCTTACGGTTTGAACTCGGTGTTCAATTTCTTCTTCACCGCGACGCCCTTGATCTTCACGTACGCCGGCAGTCCGTCCTTGTACGGCGGGTAATCCTCGCCCTCGATCAATGGCTGCAGATAGGCGCGGCACTTCTCGGTGATGCCGAAGCCGTCCTCGGTGATGTAGTCGCGCGGCAACTTCTTCTCGACGTTCGCGACCTCGGACAGCGGCACGCTGCCAACCACCCATTTATAGGGCTTCGACTTCTTGCGGATGATGGTCGGCATGACGGCGTCGTGGCCGCTCGTCGCGAGCTCGACCGCGGCCTTGCCCATCGCATAGGCCTGCTGCACGTCCACCTTCGAGGCGATGTGGCGCGAGGCGCGCTGCAGGTAGTCGGGCACCGCCCAGTGGTACTTGTAGCCATGCGCCTCGCGGACGATGTTCGCGACGACCGGCGCGACGCCGCCGAGTTGCGTATGGCCGAAGGCATCCTTGGTGCCGGCGTCCGCGAGGAACTTGCCGTCGGCGTCGTGCACGCCTTCGGACACGACGACCACGCAGTAACCCACCCGGCTAACTACATCCTTCACCTTCGCGAGGAATTTCTCCTTGTCGAAGGCGATTTCGGGGAACAGGATGATGTGCGGCGCCTCGTCCGGGCCCTTGCCCGCGAGCCCGGCGGCCGAGACGATCCAGCCGGCGTGGCGACCCATCACTTCCATGACGAACACCTTGGTCGAGGTCTTCGCCATCGAGGCGACGTCGAGCGCGGCTTCGCGCGTCGAAACCGCGATGTACTTCGCGACCGAGCCGAAGCCGGGCGTGCAGTCGGTGTGCGGCAGGTCGTTGTCGACGGTCTTCGGCACGCCGACACAGATCACGCGGTGCCCGAGCTGATCGCCGATCTGGGACACCTTGTTCGCCGTGTCCATCGAATCGTTGCCGCCGTTGTAGAAAAAGTAACCGATGTCGTGCGCCTTGAAGACCTCGATGAGCCGCTCGTACTTCGCGCGATCCTGCTCGAGGCTCTTCAATTTGTAGCGGGCGCTGCCGAACGCGCCGGCCGGCGTGTGGCGCAGGCCCTTGATCGTCGCGAGCGACTCGCGGCTCACGTCAATGAGATCTTCGGTCAACGCGCCGACGATGCCGTGCCGTCCCGCGTAGACCTTGCCGATCTTCTTCGACTTCATCGCCGCTTCGATGACGCCCGCGGCGGACGCATTGATGACCGCCGAGACGCCACCCGATTGAGCATAAAACGCGTTCATGGGCCTGGATTTCTTGGCGGTGGGGCGCTTGCTCATGTGGTCTTCCGTTGTCTCGTGAAAATGTCCGCTGGCGTTTGCCGAACGGGGGTGGTTTGGGTACTGTGACGCCCCTTCGAGGGGGCAGGTTTCAAGGTCAAGAATCTAACATGCGCATCGTACTCATGGGCGCGCCCGGGTCGGGCAAGGGCACCCAGGCCCAGCGTCTGGTAAACCATTTCCATATTCCGCACGTGTCCACCGGCGACATCCTGCGCAAGCATCTCGCGGACGGAACGCCGCTGGGATTGCGCGCCAAGGAGATCATGGCGGCGGGCGCGTACGTCGACGACGAGACGATGCTCGAGATCATCCGCGACCGGCTCACCCAGCCCGACGCGGCGAAGGGTTTCATCCTCGATGGATTCCCGCGCACGATCGCGCAGGCCGAGGGGTTGACGAAGCTGCTCGCGGAGCTCGGCAAGCCAGTCGACGTCGTGTTGCTGTTCGAGGTGAACACCGATCAGCTCGTGAAGCGGCTTTCCGGCCGGCGCGTCTGCGAGCTGTGCAAGAAGGTCTTTCATGTCGACACCGCTCCGCCGTCGATTCCGCCGGAGTGCGTGCCGGGCAGCGCCGCTCACCAGGTGGTGCAGCGCCCCGACGACCAGGAAGAAACCGTGCGCGAGCGACTGCGCGTATACGAAGAAAAGACCCGCAAGCCGGTTTCGGGCTACTACTCCTATACCGGCTTGATCCGCGTGATCGACGCCGAAGGCGACATCGACACGGTCACCCAGCGCATGTTCGATACGCTCGCGGCCGGTGGTGGCGCGGCGGCGGCGCCCCGGAAAAAAGAGAAGGCCAAGTCGGGCAAGGCCAAGGTCTCGCGCGTCGCGGCGAAGCGCGCCACGGTCAAGGCGAAGAAGCGCGCGCGCAAGGTCGTGCGGCTCAAGAAGGCGAATCCACGCCCGTCGCGGATCGCGCGTGCACGCCGCGCCAAGGCGAAGACCCGGACGGCCGTGCGCGCGAAGGCGCGCAAGGTTCGCGTCACGGCGAAGCGCAAGGCGGCCGCGAAGTCGGCGCGCGTCAAGACCGCGCGCCGTCGCTCGCGTAGATAGCCGCGCGCGCTCAGAGCGCGGCTAACAACCTTTCACCCGCCACCTGCTGGCGCCAGCCGCGCAGCAGCGACACGTCGCGCCGGCCGGACGCGAGCTTCTCGAGCTCGCGGCGCGTCGCGAGCACTTCCGCGCTGATCTCGAGCTGATTCGCGATCTCCGCGACGACGTCGGCCAGGCGCTTGACCAGCGCGACCTGCGCCGCGTCGGGACGTTCGCGCTTCGGCAACGGGGGCGGTGGATCGGAGATCCCGCTGTCGCGCACGATCCGCAGCAGATCCTCGCCGCACTTGCGGACCACGGATTCCGGCATCTCGGGCAGTGCCGCGAGGTCCTCCATCGAGCGCGGCAGGCGCAGCACGATCTCGCGCAGCACGCCGTCGTCGAGGATCCAGCCCCGCGGGCGATTGCGCTCGTCGGCGCGCCGCTCGCGCCAGGCCGCGAGCGATTGCACGAGTTGCTGCCGCGCGGGATCGAGCGTCGGCAGTCCCTTGACCTTCTTCCAGGCATCGTTCGGGTCGACGCGCAGCACGTCCTCGTTGCCGAGCGCCGAGAGTTCCTCCTCGAGCCAGTCGACACGGTCCTTGGCGGCGAGCGTCTCTAACAAGCTGTCCCGCAGCGCGCCGAGATGCCGCACGTCGTCGAGCGCGTATTCCTGCTGCTCGGGAGACAAGGGGCGGCGCGACCAGTCGGTGCGCGTGTGGGCCTTGGACAATTCCACGCCCAGCAGCCGCCGGGCGAGTTCGGCATAACCGATCTGCGCGGGATGGCCGGCGAGCGCGGCCGCGATCTGCGTATCGAACACCGGCCGCACGAGGCCCACGGCCGGCAGCAGCACCTCGAGGTCCTGCCGCGCCGCATGCATGATCTTGACGATGCCCGGCGCGCTCAGCGCCGGGACGAGAGAGGAGAGATCCCGCAGCGCGATGGGGTCGATGCACACCGCCTCGCCATTCCGTGCGATCTGCAGCAGGCACAGCTCGGCGCGGTAGGTTTTCTCGCGCATGAATTCCGTATCGAGTGCAAGCGTGGATGCGCGCAGGGCCTTGTCGGAAAACGCGGCGAGCGCATCGGCGGTATCGATCATCAAGGTCTGGAAACTCCGGTCACGTGTACAATTCCCGCCGCATTATGCTTGGGAATCTGCGCGCATTGTTCAGCGTCATCCTCGACATCGCGCTGTTGCGGCGCGGGCCCGAGAGCCTGCCGGCCTCGACCGCGCTGATGGCGTGCGCGATCGGGTTGAACGGGGCCGCGTCGGGGCTCGTGGTCTCCGTCGTGCCGAACGCGTCGCGCGCATGGCCGCTGCAACTCATCGTCACGACGATCGTGACTCTCGCGTGTTTCCATTTCGCGCTGCGGCTCGTGCAGAAGCGCGAGCGCTTCACCCAGACCATCACCGCCTATTTCGGGATGGGCGCGCTGTTTCTCGTGGCGCTTTTTCCGATGGTCGGCGCGCTCGCGCCGTACGCGGCGAACCCGGATCCCGAGACGCCTCCGCCATTCGCGCTCAGCATCCTGTTCACCCTGGCGTGGGTGTGGATGGTGATCGTGCAGGTGCGCATCATCCGCGCGGCGTTCGAATGGCCTTACGTCCTGGCGATCGCGTTCTACATCGCGCTGCAGCTCGCGAGCTTCCTGGCCCTCGTGCTGCTGTTCGGCGCATCTCCACGAGCCACCTAGGGACTTCATGCACGTTCACATTCTCGGCATCTGCGGCACCTTCATGGGCGGCATCGCCGCAATCGCCAAGGCCGCGGGCCATCGCGTCACGGGGTCCGACAAGAACGTCTATCCACCCATGAGCACGCAGCTCGAGGCGCTCGGCATCGAACTCACGAGCGGCTTCGAGGCGGCGCAGCTCACGCCGCGTCCCGACGTCGTCGTCGTCGGCAACGTGATGACGCGCGGCGTGCCGGTGATCGAGGCGCTGCTCGACAGCGGGATCCCGTATACGTCGGGTCCCGAATGGCTGGCGCGCGAAGTGCTGCGTGACCAGCACGTGCTCGCGGTGGCGGGCACGCACGGCAAGACCACGACTTCGAGCATGCTCGCGTGGATCCTCGAACATGCGGGGCTCGCGCCGGGATTCCTGATCGGCGGCGTTCCCGGCAATTTCCCGGTGAGCGCGCGGCTCGGCGGCCGGAAGTATTTCGTCATCGAGGCGGACGAGTACGACACCGCGTTCTTCGACAAACGCGCGAAGTTCGTTCACTACCGCCCGCGCACCGCGATCCTCAACAATCTCGAGTTCGATCACGCCGACATCTACGAAAACCTCGGCGCCATCCAGAAGCAGTTCCATCACCTCGTGCGCACGATCCCCGCGTCGGGCCGCATTCTCTGGAACCACCGCGACGCGAATCTCGCGACGGTGCTCGCGATGGGGGCGTGGACACCGCGCGAGACGTTCTCGAAGGACCCGGGTCGCGATGGTGT
>JAEZCN010000153.1 GCA_023433515.1 Pseudomonadota bacterium | reverse complement strand
GGCGTCGTCGGACCAGCCTTCCGGCTCCTCGGTGGGTTCGAGATCCAGTTCGTGCCAGGTGTCGAGATCGAGTTCCTCGATTTCACCGTCGAGATATTCGATCTCCACGAGCTCGTCGTCCTCGTCCACGGACAACACGCGGAAGGTTTCGTCCTCTTCCTTGTTCTCGTACCACTTGCCGGGGACCGGTGCGTATTCTCTGCTCACAAACTAAAGCCTGGACTTCGAAGGTGGGGGGCCAGAGTTTAGGGGCTGCCTGCGAATGCGGCAACGGGCCGTATTGCGTAAGATTCCAGCCTTTCATGAATACCTCAACGCCTCTAACTCGTGCGCGCCGCATCGTGGTCAAGGTCGGATCGGCCCTGCTCGTGGATTCTTCCACGGGGCAGGTCAATCGAACCTGGCTGGAAACCCTCGTGGAGGACCTGCTGCGCCTGCGCGCGCGTGGGCAGGAAGTCGTGCTCGTGTCCTCCGGTGCCATCGCACTCGGACGTCGCGAACTGAAGCTTGCACCGGGAGTGCTCAGGCTCGAGGAGAGTCAGGCCGCCGCCGCAGTGGGTCAGATTTCACTGGCACACATCTATAAGGAGTTGTTCGGTGCGGCCGGCGTGACGGTGGGCCAGATCCTGTTGACACTCGAAGACAGCGAACGCCGCCGACGTTACCTCAACGCGCGCGCCACGCTGTCGCAGCTGATCGAGCTCGGGACGCTGCCCGTCATCAACGAGAACGACACCGTGGCGACGACCGAAATCCGCTACGGGGACAACGATCGCCTCGCGGCGCGTGTCGCGCAGATGACGAGCGCGGATTGCCTGCTGCTGCTGTCGGACGTCTCCGGCCTGTACACCGCGGATCCGAACCTCGACGCGGGCGCGAGGCTCATTCGCGAGATCCGCGAGATCACGCCCGAAATCGAGGCAATGGGCGGTGGCTCGGCATCCGCCGTGGGATCCGGAGGAATGGCGACCAAGATCGCCGCCGCGAAGATCGCGACCAGCGCGGGCTGCGCCATGGCGATCGCCGCCGGCGCGCCGCTGCATCCCGTGAGCCGGCTCGAGGAAGGGGCGGACTGCAGCTGGTTCCTGCCCGCGTCCAACCCGGAGAACGCGCGCAAACAATGGATCGCCGGCGCCCTGCGCCCGAACGGCTCGATCACGGTCGATGCCGGTGCGGTGCAGGCGCTGCGCTCGGGCAAGAGCCTGCTGCCGGCGGGCGTCACGGCGGTGCATGGGCGTTTCGCGCGCGGCGACACGGTGAGCGTCCTGGATCCCGAGGGGGTCGAGATCGCGCGCGGCATGGCCGCTTATAACGACAAGGAGGCCACCCGGATCCGCGGCAAGCGCAGCGCCGACATCGAGGCGCTGGTGGGCTTTCGCGGGCGCGCCGAGATGATCCATCGGGACAATCTCGTGATCCTGCGCGTCGACGCCGGTTCGACGGCGTGATGTTAGAGTGCCCCCATGAATGCCGCCGCTGAACAGACCCCCGCCTCGGACATCGCGAAAGTGATGGACGGACTCGGCCGCGAAGCTGTTACCGCCGCCGCCGCGCTCGCCCTGGCAAGCACGGAAACCAAGAATCTCGCGCTCGCGAAGATCGCCGCGACGATCCGCGCCAGCGTGCCGGAATTGCTGGCCGCGAATGCGCGTGACCTGGAAGCCGCGCGCGCCAAGGGCACCTCCGGCGCCATGCTCGACCGGCTGGCGCTCGATGCGAAACGCGTCGAGGCGATGGCGAGGGGTGTGGAGGAGATCGCGGCGCTGCCGGATCCCGTCGGCGCCGAGATCGCGCGCTGGAAACGGCCCAACGGGCTCGACATCGCGCGCGTGCGGGTGCCGCTCGGCGTGGTCGGCATCATCTACGAGAGCCGTCCCAACGTGACCTGCGACGCGGGCGCGCTGTGCCTGAAGTCGGGCAACGCCGCCATCCTGCGCGGCGGCTCCGAGAGTGTGTTTTCGAGCCGCGCGATCCATGCGTGCCTCGTCGCCGGCCTGCAGGCCGCCGGCCTGCCCGCGGGCAGCATCCAGCTCGTACCGACGACGGATCGCGCCGCGGTGGGTTACCTGCTGTCGTCGATGACGGATTACATCGACGTGGTCGTGCCGCGTGGCGGCAAGAGCCTCGTTGCACGCGTGCAGAGCGAGGCGCGTGTGCCCGTCATCGGGCACCTCGAAGGCATCTGCCACGTGTACGTCGATCGCGATGCGGATCCCGAAATGGCGCGCGCGATCGTGAAGAACGCGAAACTGCGTCGCACCGGCATCTGCGGTGCCGCGGAAACCTTGCTGGTCGACGCGGCTGGTGCCGACCGGCTGCTCGCGCCCATCGTGAAGGAACTGCTGGACGCGGGATGCGAGGTTCGTGGCGATGCCGCCGTGCAGAAGGTGGATGAGCGCGTGAAGACCGCCACCGAGCAGGACTGGTCCACGGAATACCTGGACGCGATCATCTCGGCGCGCGTGGTCGACGGGGTCGATGCCGCCATCGCGCACATCGCGAAATATGGCTCGGCGCACACCGAGAGCATCGTCACGTCGAACGCGGCCACCGCGCAGCGTTTCCTCGACCGGGTAGATAGCGCGATCGTCCTGCACAACGCCTCGACGCAGTTCGCGGACGGCGGCGAGTTCGGCATGGGCGCGGAGATCGGCATCTCGACCGATCGTTTCCATGCGCGCGGGCCGGTTGGCGTCGAGCAGCTGACGTCATACAAGTACGTCGTTCGCGGCACCGGCCAACTCCGTCCCGGTTGATGGGATTAATGGGGACATTCCTCGTTTCCTAACAAACGGGGACAGACCTGGCACTCTGATCTCGTTTGGCCGTCGCCGAATTTATCTTGCATAGCTCGGCGCCGAAAAACAGCATCTGGCTGACGAACTTCATCCACAACATCACGATCAGCACGGCTCCAAGGGCGCCATACGTATTCAGACTGCTGCCAAAGCGGGCGAAATAGAGGGTCAGTACTTCGGCGCCTGACAACCAACCCAAAGTACACAACGCCGTGGCCAGGCGAACGTCGCGCCATCGTATCTTCACGGGCGGCAGGACCTTGAACAGCACGGCGAACATCACGGGGACGAACAGCGCCCCCAGCATCAGCTCGGGCACCCAGTTCATCACATCACCGACGACGGGTACGCCTCGAAAGAGTCCGCCCAACCAATGGACGATGCCCAGCACCAGCAGTAGCGCGAAGAGCAGCGGCGCGCCCGCCAGCACCATCGTGAACCCGATCGCGCGCTCGACCAGGATTTCGAACAGCGCGGTTCGCAGGGTGGCGGAAGCGAGTGGCGGTTTCTTTCCCCAGATCGCGCGAAACGTGATTCGCAGGTGATGGAATAGCAGTGACGAGGCAAGCAGGAGTCCCGCGAGGCTGATCACCGAGGCGAGAGTCGACTCCTGTTCGAGTCGCTCGAGCAGTCCCGCGATCGTGTCCCGCAATGGTGCGCCGAAAGCCTGCTCCACCGCATCGAGCACGGCCTGTGCCGTTTCCGCGGCGAGATCCGAAAGTCGCAGGAACAGACCGAGCGCCGCCAGCAGGAGCAGTACGAGCGGCACCAACGATATGAGCGCGTAGTAGACGATCGCGTTGGCGAAGTAACGCGCGTAGTCCTGCTCGTACTCGTGCCACGCGGTCCGCAACACACCACCGAGCGCCGACAGTGACTTTGACAGTCGCATCGCCGACTCCGCGAGTGGAAGTGTGGGATGCTATGGGAGATCGCGCGGGCCGAGACATGCGACCTAGGACCTAGAACCTCGCCATCCCGGATCCAGGCCTGTCCCCTATTGCTAGGAATCGGGGAATGTCCCCATTTTGCGCAGCTTCGCGATCTCGGCCAGCGCGAGGCCGTGCTCGAGGAAGTAGAGCACCTTGATGTTCACGAGCGCGGTGAAATAGTCGCGCGCCACCTGCGGCTCGCCGCGCGCCCAGTGCGCTTCACCGACGTAGAACAGCGCCTCGCAGAGTCGCTCGTCGGTGCTGGTGTTCGGCTGCGCGTTGTCCTCGTCGTCGCCGCGTTTCACCTGATATACGAGCTCGTCCTCGGTGTAGTCGCCGCGCAGGTACAGCAACAAGGGCTGTGGCCATCCGTCGCCGGGAGTGCGCGTCACGAACCGCGGCTCCTTCACGCCGGCGCGCATCTGCGCGAGGTAGTACATCAGCTGGCCGTACCCGGCCTGGTTGCGATCGGGATCGCTCGAGGCCACGTACCGGAAACGCGCGACCGCTTCGGCCCAGCGCTCCTCGACGTAATCGAGGTTGCCCGCGAGGCGATTCGTGTGCACCGCGCGCGGGTCGATCGCGAGCGCGGCGTCGACGGCCACGCGCGCATCCTCATAGGCGCGTGCGTCGAACAACGCGCCCGCGAGCGCCGCCAGCACGTCGGCGTCACGCGGGCGGCACGCGTGGGCGCGGCGGTAGTCGCGCGCGGCGCCCGCGAAGTCGCCGAGCAGGCCGCGCTCGATGCCCACGGCGGCGTGCAATCTCGCGAAGCGGGTGGCGCCGATGCTCGACGCGCATTCGGCATCCGGCGGTGGATTGGCGCGCTCGAGTTCGTGGATCGCTTCGCGCAGACCGGAGGTGTCGGTCGCGGGCCGCTCGCGACGGTCGCGCTCCTGCTGACGCTCGCGCGCGTAGTCGAGTAGCGAGGTCGCGCAGGCGGGCATCGCCGCGAGCAACGCCAGCATCGCCAGGATGACGCGGCCCGGGCGTTTCAAGCGGAGGACTTGAGGCCTTTGAGACCGCCGCGCAGGGAACGGCATTCGCGCAAGCCCTGCGAGCGCAGCAGGTCGGCGGCGGCGCCGCTGCGCTTGCCGGTGGCGCAGATCATGAGGTATCGCGCGCCGGGATCGAGGTTAGAGGCGCTCGCCAGTAGTTTGATCATCGGGAGGTGCAGGAAGGGCTCGGCCGGCAGCGGCTCGAGCGCGAGTTCGCGCGCATCGCGTACGTCGACCAGCGTGTACCCCGCGCGTTGCGCCGCGTCGAGCGTGTCGAATTCCACTTCGAGTGGGTCGGCCTGCGCGGGAGGAACGGCGGCCTCGACTTGCGGCGCGAGTGCCTGCGCATGCGCGCGGCAGTCGGAGGAGCGTCGCGCGCGGATCCGGTGCGTGGTCAAGGTCACGAGATCGAGGATCAGCACCTCGTCGGCGCCGAGGCCTGGCAGGCCTAACAGGTGTTTGAGCGCCTCGAGCGCCTGGACGCTGCCGAACACGCCCGGGACGGGGCCGAGCACGCCGGCCTCGGCGCAGTTGCCGACCAGCCCGTCGCGCGTTGCCTCGGGCCATACGCAGCGCAGGCATGCCGACGCCTGGTCGCCACGCACCCACTGCAGCTGGCCTTCGTATTGATAGACGCTCGCAAACAGCACCGGCTTGCCGGTGCGCAGCGCCAGGTCGTTGAGCAGGAACTTCGTGGTGAAGTTATCGCTGCAATCGAGGATGAGATCGTAGTCCGTCGCGATCCGCGCGGCATTGCCGGCGTCGAGACGCAGCGAATGCGGCTCCACGCGCACCTCGGGATTGAGTGCGCGCACGCGCTCGGCGGCGAGCGTCGATTTCTCGCGGCCGCAGTCGGCGAGCGCGTACCAGGTCTGGCGATGCAGGTTGGACGGCTCGAGCCGGTCGCTGTCGACGATGCCGAGGCGGCCGATGCCGGCGCCCGCGAGGTACTGGAGGACGGGCACGCCCAGCCCGCCGGCTCCGATGACGAGCACCGAGGCATTGCGCAGCCGTGCCTGGCCCGCGTCGCCGACTTCGCGCAGCGCGATCTGGCGCGAGTAGTCAGGGGCAGGAGCGGGCGCGTGATGATGAGCATGATCGTGTCCATGATCGTGTACAAGACCATGATCGTGCGCATGGCTGGCACATCGCTCGCAGTTCACCCACCCCGAATCGCCGTTGACGTAGTGCTCTTTCTTCCAGATTGGGACGCGATGCTTGACCTCGTCGATGATGTAGCGGCAGGCGCGGAACGCCTCGTCGCGATGCGCCGCGCTCGCGCCCACCCACACGGCGACGTCGCCGATCGCGAGCGAGCCGACGCGGTGCACACAGGCCGCGCGAGTCACGCCGAAGCGTTCGATCGCCTGCGCGACGATGCGCGCGCCTTCCTTCTCGGCGAGCTCGACGAATGCCTCGTATTCGAGGCGCGTGACCGCGTGCCCTTCGTTGTGATTGCGCACCCAGCCCTCGAACGCGGCGAAGCCGCCGCACGAATCGTCGCGCAGCTCGCGCTGCAGGGCCGCGGTGTCGAGCGGCGTGGTGCTGAACCGGAACGGCGCGTTCATCCGCCGGCCACCGGTGGAATGAAGACGACCGCGTCGCCCGGCGCAAGCGGCTGCGACCATTCGCCGAATTCGGCGTTGACGGCCACGCGCAGCATCTCGGGCGGCAGCGTGAAGGGATGGCGCGCGGCCAGCTCCGCGTACAGCTCGCGCGGCGTGCGCGCGCGCGTGACCACGGCTTCGGAGCTGCGGCCGGCCTGTTCGCGCAGCAGGGCGTAGTACTGCACGCGGATTTCGCGCTGCGGCGCCGTTCCTTCGGTGAGCCCTGTTCCTTCAGTGAGCGAATGCATTGCCGCTCCATACTCGTCCACGGTGTTCACGTTGTCGAGCGCGCGCGGGTCCGGCTGATCGAGCAGGCGGGTGCGGGCTCCGATCAGGAACTTGCGCGGGCAGTTGCGACCCGTCGCGAGGAACTTCGCGAGCGCTTCGCGGGCATGCGGTTCGTAGATGGCGCACAGGGGCTCGGGCAGGCCGTCGTGGCTCGAGCGGAACGCGACGGCCTCGCTGACCGGGTCGCGCGCGGCCAACAGCGTATCCAGCGTGCGCGCGTCGAGAAAGGGCAGGTCGCAGGCGAGCACCAGCCAGGCAACGTCGGGATGTTCTTCGAGCGCGGTGGCGATGCCCGCGATCGGGCCTTCGAGCGAGCCGCGATCGACGAGGCGCGCGTAGCGCGCGCGGACCGGATCGCGGGCCTGGTCGGCGCGGACGGACACGAAGGCGCGCGCGACTCGGCCTTCGAGCAGCTTCATCGCCGCGTCGAGCTGAGTCTCGCCGGGGCGGTACTCGATCGCCGCCTTGTCGCGGCGCATGCGCGTGCTGCGGCCGCCGGCGAGCACGAGGCCGTAGATCGGCGCGCTCACTTGTGTTTACGCGCCGTGCGGGCGCGTCCCTTGCGCGAGAAGTCGCGTTTGCCACCGGATTTCTCCAGCAGCCGCACCGGGCCGATCTCGATGTCGTGCGACAGCGCCTTGCACATGTCGTAGATGGTCAGCGCGGCCGCGGTCGCGCCCACGAGCGCCTCCATCTCGACGCCGGTCTTGTGATGGACCGCGACGGTGCAGACGAGGTGGATGCCGCCCGCGCGGTTCGCGATGTCGACCACGCAACGCTCGAGCGCGAGCGGGTGACAGAACGGGATCAGCTCGTGCGTACGCTTGGCCGCCATGACGCCCGCGACGATGGCGGTGTCGAACACCGGGCCCTTCTTGGTGCGATGTCCCGCGGCCGCGAGCGCGCGGGCGACGGGCCTCGGCAGTTTGACGACAGCCTCGGCGCTCGCCTCGCGGAACGTCGCGTCCTTCGCGCCCACGTCGACCATGGTCGGACGGTTCGCGGCATCGAGGTGAGTCAGTTTGGCCATGTGTTTGGGGACAGACCTATTTATTGACGATATGTGGCGAACATTTGAACAGATGTCGTCGATGAACAAATCTGTCCCGGATCAGGCGCTCAGCCGCCGATGTAGTTCATTTCGACCTTGTGGAGGTCGGTGCTGCGCATCGACGCGCGCAGTTCGCTGTAGCGGTCGCGGCGACCGGTCCAGGTGCCGCGGATGAGCTCATAGAGTTCCTCGTCGGTGGCGCCAGCGCGCAGCGGGCCGCGCAGGTCCAGGCCCTGGGTTGCGAACAAGCAGGTGTAGAAGGATCCGTCGGACGAGATGCGCGCCCGCGAGCAATCGCCGCAGAACGGCTGCGACACCGACGAAATGAAGCCGATCTCGCCGGCGCCGTCCGCGTAGACATGACGTTCCGCGACCTCGCCCCGGTAGTTCGCCTCGCGCGGCGCGATCGGCCAGCGCGCATTGATCGTCGCCGCGAGCTCGCGCGACGGCACGACCAGGGTCGGCTCCCAGTGATTGCGCGTGCCGACGTCCATGTATTCGATGAATCGCACGATGACGTCCGTGCCACGGAAGCGCGCGAGCAGGTCGAGCAGCGTGTGATCGTTGACCCCGCGCTGGACTACCGTGTTGATCTTGATCGGCGCGAGCCCCGCGCGCCGCGCATGATCGATGCCTTCGAGCACTTCCGCGACGCCGCCGAAGCCGCCGCTCATGCGCTTGAACACGTCCGCATCGAGCGTGTCGAGGCTCACGGTCACCCGGCTGAGGCCCGCGGCCTTGAGCTCGGTGGCGTACTTCGCCAGCAGGATGCCGTTCGTGGTCAGTGCCACGTCCTCGACGCCGGCCAGGGAAGACAGGTCGCCGATGAGGTCGGGCAGGTTCGGCCGCAGCAGCGGCTCGCCGCCCGTGATGCGCAGTTTCTTCACGCCGGCGCGCACGAAGGCGCGCGAGAGCCGCAGGATCTCGGTGAAGTCCAGCCGCTCGCTCGACTTCAGGAAGCGATACGACTCGTGGAAGGTCTCCCGCGGCATGCAGTACGGACAGCGGAAGTTGCAGCGGTCCATCACCGAGATGCGCAGGTCGTGGATCGGCCGGCGCAGCGCGTCGACCGGCGGTTTCGCGCCGGCCGCGCCGCCCAACCTGACGACCGTTTCGCGTGGAGTGTTCACCAGCGGTAGAACCTGGCCACGAAGCCCTTCGGGAAGGTATTGGGACCCGGCGGCAGCTCGACGAAGCCGTCGGTGCCGGCGAGCGCCGTGAAATCGCCCGACCCGTTCGTGGGCCGGGGCTCGGCCGAGGTGCGGCCCCAGTCGTCGCTCTCGAGCCTCACGGGTAGATAGAACGCGAGCGACGCCTTCACCTCGAACGGCGCGGTGAGCGCGATGCGTGGGATCTCCGCGTTCGCCTGGCCCATCGCGGTGCGCAGTGCCGGCAGCACGTAACGCGACAGGCAGACCAGCGTCGACACCGGATTGCCGGGCAGCGCGAACACCGCCGGCCCGGACTGCGAGACGCCGAACCACATGGGCTTGCCTGGGCGCTGCGCGATGTGATGGAAGACCATGCTCACGCCGAGTTTCTCGAGCACCTTGGGCACGAGATCGAGGCGTCCCATCGACACGCCGCCGGAGAGGATCAGCACGTCGTGCGTGCGCAGGTGGAACCCGAGCCGCTCCGTGAGCTGAGCCTCGTCGTCCCGCACGTGATCGTCCGAGACCCGCGTGAACCCGTGCTGTCGCAGCGACGCGGTGATGCCGTACGCGTTCGAGCGGCGCACCTGGTGGGGCTCGATGACCTCGCCCGGTTCCACGAGCTCATTGCCGGTGGAAATCACGACGATCATGGGCTGCGCGCTCACGCGCAACCGCGCCATGCCGGCGCCGGCCGCGATCGCCACTTCGGGCGCGGACAATCTTGTCCCCGCCGCCAGCAGCAACGCCCCCTGGCGACAGTCGGATCCGCGCCGATGCACGTTCTGCCAGGGTTTGAGTTCCTTGCGGCCGATCTCGGCGATCGCGCCGTTGCGCTGGATCTGCTCGACCGGGACGACCGCGTCGCAGCCGCCCGGCAGCATCGCGCCCGTCATGATCTCGATGCAGGACTCGTCGTCGGGCAACGTGTGCGGCGGATCGCCCGCCGCCTGCGAACTCGCGACACGCAGGCGTCCGCCCGCGTGCTTCGCGGCGGTGGTAGATAGGGCGATGCCGTCCATCGCGACGCGGTCGAAGGGCGGCTGGTCACGCTCGGCGTAGATGTTCTCGCGCAGCACGGCGCCCGCGGCCTGCGCGAGCGGCAGCGATTCGATCGGCAGGCACGAAAGGTGCTGCTCGATCAGGGTTTCGGCTTGTGCTGGCGTCAACATGAGCGGTGTGCCCGGACCCCGTCACGCCATGATCAGCGGGACGAAATCAGCCGGCCTTCTTCTCCGCGGCCTTGGCCTTGTACGTACGCAGCTGCTCGTTGAAGCGCTCGGTCACCTCGGTGACTTCCTTCACCGCGGCGTTGTGCTTCTGATCCTGCATGCGCTGCATCTCGGACTTCTGCTTGTCGGTCGCGGACGAGTTCTCGGCGAGCTTGGTGTCGAACTCCTGCTTGATGCAGGTCAGGTACGCTTCCATGTCGTTGTTGTACTTCACGACCGAAGCCTTGGCGGCCTTCATCTCGTCGAGCGTCGCGCTGGAACCGTCCGGGAATCTACCGGGGGCCGTCGGGTACTCGCAGGCCGCCATCGCGTGGGAGGCGGCGAAGCCGCCGAGAATCAGGGCGCTCAATACATATCGCTTCATGACGTTCGGATCCCCGTATGGTGAACGGCTATCTTAATTCGCGCGCGGGGCGGCGGGCCATCGAAAAGGCGTCGGCGGTGGGCCACACCACGGCTGCTTCCCTGACAGCCGGGTTCCCGTGCGCGGAAAGGGGATCAAATCCGCGCGTAATAGTTCGGGTAATCCGGCGTCAAACCCTTGAATCGCCGGTGAATCCACAGGTACTGCGCGGGAATGCGCCGGACCTCCGCCTCGACGATACGGTTGAACCGCTCGGTATCGGCGACGGCGTCGCCGGAGGGGAAATCCTCGAGCGGCGGATGAATGGTGCCCTTGTACCCGCCCTGCGGCGTGCGTTCGAAGAAATAGGGCAGGACCAGCGCGTCCGTCATCCCGGCGATCCGCGAGGTGGCCGTGTTCGTCGCGGCGGGAATACCGAACAGCTTCACCATCTGTGCGCCCTTCTTGCGAAAACTCTGGTCGGGTGCGTACCAGACGACGTCGCCTTCCTTGAGCGCCTTGACCAGCGTGCGCACGTCGTCGCGCGGAATCGCGCGCTTCGTCTGCACCGCGCGCCGCGAGTGCACGAATTCGCCGATCAGCTCGTTCCTGGTCGGGCGGTACATGACGTTGAGCGGCAGGCGCGCCGCGAGCGCGCGGCAGCCGATCTCGATGGAATTGAAATGCGCGGACAGCAGCAACACGCCGCGCCCGGTGCGCTGCGCGGCTTCGAGGTGTTCGAGACCGGTCATCATCGTGATGCGGCGGATGCGCTCGTTCGAGGACCACCAGCTCATCGCGGTCTCGAACAACGCGCAGCCGAGACCGGCGAAATGCTCGCGCAGGATGCGCGCGCGTTCGGCCTCGGAAAGTCCGGGCAGGCACAATTCGATGTTGCGGCGGGCGATGCGCTTGAACGGCGTCGGGAACAGGTGCAGGAACAGTCCGACCGCGCGGCCGAGTAGATAGAGCAGCCGGTGGGGCAGCGGCTCGAAGACGCGCAGGAACGCCAGGCCGAGCCAGGTCGGCCAGTATTTCGGTTTGAAGAACTCGGCTGTCACGCGCCCGGATGATAACCGCCCGGCGCGCCGTTCGCCTTCGCGCGATTACTTCTTCTTGCGCTTGAAGATCTCGTTGCGGCCCTCGCGCACGGATTCGATCAGCGTGCCGTCCTTCGACGTGCGCACCGTGACCTCGACGCCGTCGGCCAGGCAGTAGATGTAGATGGGTCGGGTCTGGCCGTCGGCCGCGTCCGGCGGACCGATCTTCGCGGTCATCTGCTCGAAGGTCGTGTCGTTGGTGATGAACCTGAAGTCATCCACGCTCGTCGGCCGCGGCGCGTCCTCGGGCACCGAGAGCAGCATGAAGTTCAGTCCGCGCGTGCGTTTCTCGGCGCATGCGCCCTGCGCGGCGTTGGCGGCGAAGCTAAGCGCGAAGACCAGCCAGATGTGTTTCATGATGTCACCCGAGGAAGCTGAAGCTCATGTGCGACTTGTGGGTCTCGCCGGGCCGCAGGATGCTGCTCGGGAAGTTCGGATGGTTGGGCGCGTCGGGAAAATTCTCCGGCTCGAGGCACACGGCATGCAAGCCCGGATACACCGCTCGCAGGTGGTACGCGCCGTAGACCTGCAGGCCCGGCAGGCTGGTGCGCACCTGCATGCGCAGGCCGCTCGCGGGTGAGTGCAGTTCCGCGGCCACGCGCGCATCCTTGTCGAGCACCCAGCAGTGGTCGTAGCCGCCGGCAAGGGCGATCTGCGGATGCGAGGAGGGCGGCGGCACGCGCAGCGCCTTGGCGCGCCGGAAGTCGAAAGGCGTGCCGGCCACCGGCGCGATCTCGCCGGTGGGCACCCGCGCCTGGTCGATCGGTAGATAGCGGCTGGCGGCGATGCGCAGCGTCTGCTCGTCGATGGGCCGGCCGGGGTCGCCGGAGATGTTGAAGTACGGATGCCACGTCAGGCTGATCGGCGTGGGCGCGTCGGCGGTCGCCTCGTAGGCGAGCGTCAGCGTGTTCTCGTACACGGTGATCAGCGCGGTGACGTCGAGATTGCCCGGAAAACCGTTGGTGCCCGCGGGCGAGTGATGCGCCAGCTTCACGTAGCCGTGGCGCGCACCCCCGCCGGCGCCGAGCACGGTCCAGATGTATTTGCCGAAGCCGACCTCGCCGCCGTGCAGCGTGTTGGGCCCATTGTTCGCGGTCAATTCGTACCGCTTGCCGTCGAGCTCGAAAGCCGCGCCCCCGATGCGGTTGCCGAAGCGCCCGACGAGCTGGCCGAGGTAAGAGTTGTCCTCGAGATAGGCCGGAAGGTCGGGCAACGACAGGATGAGGGGGATGCGTTTGCCGCGCACCGGTATCGTCAGGCTGCGCAACGTGCCGCCGAGCGTGAGGATCTCGGCCCGCAGTCCGTCGGGCGAACCGAGCGAGTAGACGTCGACCTGGCTGCCGTCCGCCGTCCGGCCGAACGGGCGTGGCTGGCCTTCCTGGCCCGATGACGCGTTTAAGGCGCCTTGCGCGCCCGCCCCTCGAACAGCCGCTGCAACAGGCAGAAGAGCAAGAGCAAGGCACCTACGACGATTCGCGTCCACCATGAACTCAAAGTCCCGTCGAATGCGATGAGGGTCTGGATGATGCCCAGAATCAGCACGCCGAACAACGTTCCCGCCACGTACCCTACGCCGCCGGCCAGCAGCGTGCCGCCGATGACCACGGCGGCGATGGCGTCGAGCTCCAGGCCCATCGCGTGCAGGCTGTAGCCCGAGAGCATGTAGAACGTCATGACGATGCCGGCGAGCGCAGCGCACAGGCCGCTCAGTAGATAGACTCCGATCTTGGTCGAGTCGACCTTGAGACCCATCAGACGCGCCGAAGACTCGCCGCCGCCGAGCGCGTATACCGTGCGGCCGAACTCGGAGGAGTGCGCCACGCGGATCGCGATCGCGACCACGGCGAGCGCGATGATTCCGCCGACCGTGAGCGACGCGCCCCCGCCGAGCGGGATGCGCGCCTGGGCGATCGCGGCGTATGTCGGATCCACGATCGGGATCGACTCGGTGCTGATGAGATAGCAGCAGCCGCGCGCGAGGAACATGCCGGCGAGCGTCACGATGAACGGCGCGAGTCCGAAGCGCTGTATCAGGTAACCCTGCAGCCCGCCGAACACCGCGCCGACGAGGAGTACCACCGCCATCGCGGCATACGGATTCCAGCCTTCCGCCAGCAGCGTGGCGGAGATCATGGTCGTGAGCGCGATCACCGCGCCGACCGAAAGGTCGATGCCGCCCGACAGGATCACGAACGTCATTCCCACCGCGACGATGCACAGGAACGCATTGTCGATGATGAGATTCAGGAATACCTGCGGCGACAGGAACGCGTCGTAGCGGACGGCGCCATAGGACGCCATCGCGACGAACAGCGCCATCGTCACGGCGAGCGGCAGCAGGCGCCGGTTCATCGCGGTCATCATCGCGATGCCCCCTGGTCCGCGCGTGCCCCGCGCTGCGCCGCGGGGCGTGCGACTCGCCAAACCATCGCGCGGAACTCCGCCGACTGCAGCAACATCACGGCGAACACCAGCGCCGCCTTGACCACGAGATTGACCTCGGGCGGCACGCCGAACGAGTAGATGATCGACGTCAGCGTCTGGATGATCAGCGCGCCGAGCACGGTGCCGGCGAGAGTGAAGCGGCCGCCGGTGAGCGCCGTGCCGCCGAGCGTCACCGCGAGGATCGCGTCGAGCTCGAGCAGGTTGCCCGCGTTGTTGGCGTCCGCGCTCTTGACGTTGGAGCTCACGATGAGACCGGCGATTCCTGCCGCGAATCCGCAGAACGTGTACACGCACAGCGTGATGGCCGAGGAGCGCACGCCGGCGACACGCGCGGCTTCGGGATTCCCGCCGATGGCGCGCACGAACAGGCCCAGCGCGGTGCGCGACAGGAGTAGATAGAGAACCACGAACGTGAGCGCCGCGATCCACAACGCCACCGGCAGGCCGAGCAGGTAGCCATTGCCGAGCGTGAAGAAGGGCGGGTAGTAGACGGTGATGATCTGCCCGCCGGTGAGCAGCTGGGCGATGCCGCGGCCGGCCACCATGAGGATGAGCGTGGCGACGATGGGCTGCATGCCGGCCTTCACGACCAGCATGCCGTTCCACAGGCCGCAGGCCGCCGCGACCGCGAGCGCGGTGCCGAGCGCGAGCCACAATGGATAACGACTTTCCACCGCGCCGTCCGCGGAGAAGCTGCCGCCGATCATCAATGCCACAACCGCGGCCGAAATCGCGACGACCGCGCCCACCGAGATGTCGAGGCCGCGCACCGCGATGACGAGCGTCATGCCCAGCGAGACGATGACGAGCGGTGCGGCGCGGTTGAGGATGTCGATGACGCTGCCGTACAGGTGGCCGTCCTGCCACGTGATCGAGAGGAACGCGGGGTTGAACAGCGCGCTCACGGCGAGCAGCAGCAGGAGGGTGCTCGCCGGCCAGAACAATGCGTGTTCGCGCAGGCGTTTCATGCGCTGGCTCCGGTCGTGGCTCCGGATTGGGCCGTCGATCGGGCGATGATCGCGTACACCGCGTCGTCGCTCGCGCCGCGCGGCAGCTCGCCGGCCTTCGCGCGGTCGCGCAGCACGACGATGCGGTCGGCGACGCGCACGACTTCCTCGATCTCCGCCGAGATGAACAGCACCGCGGTGCCGCCGCGCGCCAGCGCGAGGATCTCGTTCATGAGCTCCTGCTTCGCGGCGATGTCGATGCCGCGCGTCGGCTCGTCGAGGATCAGGACACGTGGGTGGGTGGCCAGCCAGCGTCCGATGATCGCCTTCTGCTGGTTGCCGCCCGAAAGCTGACCGATGGGCGTCTCGATGCTCGCGGTCTTGATGCCGAGCGCCGCGACCATTTTTTCCGCGATCGCACGCTGCTCCGCGGGCGGCAGGAATTTCCCGAGCCCCATCCGCGCCTGCAGCGCCAGGACGATGTTCTCGCGCACGGAAAGCTCGGCGACGATGCCGCTTTCCTTGCGGTCCTCGGGGCAGAAGCCGAGACCGAGTTTCAGTGCATCCGACGGCGAGTCGATCTCGACGGGGTTGCCGTCGATCGAGATTTCGCCGGAGTCGCCCGCATCGAGCGCGAACAGGATGCGCGCGAGCTCGGTGCGGCCGGAGCCGAGCAGGCCCGCGAGCCCGAGGACTTCACCGCGATGCAGTTCGAGGTCCATCGGCTGGAGTTGTCCGCGACGCGAGACGCCACGCGCGGCGAGCACGGGCGGTGCGGCCGTGGCGCCGCCGTCGGCGGTAGTTTGGTCGCCGGCCGTCGTCGTCTTTGCCATCGCGATCTCGCGTCCGACCATCGCCGCCACGAGCGCGTGCGCGTCGAGTCGCGCACAGGCGTATTCGCCGACGAACTTGCCGTTGCGCAACACGGTGATCCGATCGCAGATCTCGTAGACCTGGTCGAGGAAGTGCGTGACGAACAGGATCGCGACGCCCTTGTCGCGCAGCTTGCGGATCAGCGCGAACAACGCCTTCACTTCGTCCGCGTCGAGGCTCGAGGTCGGCTCGTCGAGGATCAGCACGCGTGCGTCGGTCGATACGGCGCGCGCCACGGTCGCGAGCTGCTGGAGAGCGGCGGGCAAACCGCCCGCGAGCTGCTCGACGTCGATGTCGATGCCGAGGTCCGCGAGCAACGCGCGCGCGCGCCGGTTGGTCTCGCGCCAGTCGATGCCGCCGCCGCGCGTCCACGGGCGGCGGGGGTAACGGCCCGCGCAGATGTTCTCCGCGACGGTGAGATTCGGCAGCAGGTGGCTTTCCTGGTGGACGGCGCTGATGCCGAGGTCCTGCGCGTGCAGCGGGGAGGTCGGCCGCACCTCATTGCTGAGTAGTTTGATCGTGCCGGCATCCGGCGCGTGCACGCCCGTGAGGACCTTGATCAGCGTCGACTTGCCGGCGCCGTTCTGTCCCATCAGCGCGTGGACTTCACCCGCGCGCAGCGTGAGGTCGACTCCCGCGAGCGCCTGCACGCCGGGAAAGCCGCGCGAAACGTCGCGCGCCTCGAGCACAATGGCGGGATCCCCCATGACCTGCGCGTCAGTAGGTGCGCGACTGGATGTGCTGCTTCGCCGTGTCCATCGTGAACACGCCTTCCTCGACGACGATGCGCTTCGGAATCGGCCGGCCGGCGACGACCTCGGTGACCGAGGTCATCAGTTGTGGTCCGAGCAGGGGATTGCACTCGATGGTGACGTTGAGCTTGCCCGCGATCATCGCCTCGAACGCGCCCTTCACGGCGTCGATCGACACGATCTTGATCTCGCTGCCCGGCTTCTTGCCCGCTTCCTCGATCGCCTGGATCGCGCCGATCGCCATGTCGTCGTTGTGCGCGTAGAGCACGTGGATGGGGCGCGTCTCGGACTTCAGGATCGACTCCATCTGCTCCTTGCCCTTCGAGCGCGTGAAGTCACCCGACTGCGAGCGGATGATCTTGAAACGCGGCTCCGCGGAAATGACTTCCTCGAAACCTTTCTTGCGATCGTTCGCAGGCGCGGAGCCCACCGTGCCCTGTAGTTCGACGATGTTCACGTCACCTGCGACGTCCTTGTATTCCTCGAGTACCCAGCGGGCGGCCTTGCGGCCTTCCTCGACGAAATCGGAGCCGATGAAACCCACGTACAGGGAAGGATCGGCGGTAACCGCCCGGTCGGTCAGGATGACGGGGATACCCGCGGTCCTGGCTTCCTGCAGCACGGTGTCCCAGCCGGTCTCCACCACCGGCGAGAACGCGATCACGTCCACCTTCTGCGCGATGAAGGAGCGGATCGCCTTGATCTGGTTTTCCTGCTTCTGCTGCGCGTCGGCGAAGCGCAGGTCGATGTTGCTGGTGACCGCGGCGGCCTTTATGGATTCCGTGTTCGCGGTGCGCCACTCGCTCTCGGCGCCGATCTGGCTGAAGCCGAGCACGATGCGCTCATCCTTGTTCTCACGCGCACATCCTGCGAGGAGCAGGGCGCCGACCAAGGCGATGCAGGCGAGGATCGGGCCGAAGCGGCGCGAGATGTGTGACATGAATTTCCCCCCGTTTTTCTAAAGCAGGCCGGTTGAATTGGGCTCGAGGCCGCCCGGCTCGATTTCGAGTTCATTGATGAGTGGCGCGCCGAGTGCCGGCAGATCGATCTCGAACACGTCGCCGGCCCGTGTCTCGATGCCGTCGGCGCAGCTCACGGTCGCCGTGCCGAAGAAATGCACGTGCACGTCGCCCGGCACGCGGTGCTGCCGGTACTTGAAGTGGTGATACTCGAGGTTCGCGAACGTGTGGCTCATGTTCGCTTCGCCCGTGAGGAAGGGCTTCTGCCACAACACTTCGGTGCCGCGGCGGATGCGGCTCGTGCCTTCCAGGTGCGCGGGCAGGGGGCCGGTGTTCAGCATCGGTCCCACGCCGCACTGGCGCAGCTTCGAGTGCGCGAGCAGCAGATAGTTGCGGCGCTCGGTCACGTGGTCGGAGAACTCGTTGCCGATCGCGAAGCCGAGCCGGTGCGGCCGGCCGTTGTCGTCGATGACGTAGAGGCCGACGAGTTCCGGCTCCTCGCCGTGATCTTCCGCGAAGTCGGGTGACCGGATGGGCTGCCCGCACGCGACGACGTTCGATCCGTTGCCCTTGTAGAACCATTCCGGCTGCGTGCCGGGTTCGTCGCCCTTCGGCTTGCCGCCCTCGACGCCCCACTTGAACATCTTCATGGAGTCGGTGAGCTCGGCCTGGCCGGAAATCTTCTGGTGCATCGCGTCGCGCGCCGCGGCGCTGCCGAGATGCGTGAGACCGGTGCCCGCGACCAGGGTGTGCGCGGGATCGGGATGAGTGAGCGGCGGCAGCAGCCGGCCGTCGCGCAGCAGGTCGTCGTATGAAATCGGTGCGTCGAGCGTCTCCGCGTTCACCATGTCCTCGAGCGTGCGGCGCTCGGCGATGGCGCGCTCGGCGAGTTGATAGGTCGTGGTGAAACGGGCGAGCGGACGCAGGGAGCCGTTTTGGTCGACGCGCGCGACGCGCGTCCGTCCGGAATCGATGTATTGCAGCAGTTTCATTAGTTAGAGCCAGCCGGCGTCGACGATGTATTCCTGCGCGGAGCAGGCGCGGGCGTCATCGGAGGCGAGGAACAGCGCGAGCGGCGCGACGTCCTCGGGCTGTACCTTGTCGGGCAGCACCTGGTTGCGCTTGATCTCGAGCTCGCCCTCGGGCGTCAGCCACTTCTCGACCTGTCGCCGGGTCATGATCCAGCCCGGCGTGATCACGTTGACGCGGATGCGGTGTTCGCCGAGTTCGGCGGCCATGCCGCGCGTCAGACCGATCACCGACGACTTGGCCGTGGTGTAGACCGACATGTTGCGGCCCTTCGCTCCGTAGGAGTTGGAACCGAAGTTGATGATGGAACCACCGCCCATCTTCTTCATGCCGGGCACGACCGCCTGCATCGCGAAGAACGCCGGCCGCTGGTTCACCGCGATGCGGTTGTCGTAGTACTCGGGCGTGACGTCCATGAAGTCGTGGCGCTCGTCGTTGGCCACGTTGTTGACGAGGATGTGAAAGTCGCCGAGGTCGCGCGCGGCATCGCGGATGGCCGCCCGCAGCGCGGGGATGTCCGTGACGTCGGTCCTGCGGAACCACGGGCGGGGATGTCCCTCTTTCTCAATCTTGTCCACGAGAGCCAGCGAGGGAGCTTCTGCGATATCAACAAATGCAACGAGCGATCCCTGTCTTGCGAATGCCTCGGTCAAACAAGCGCCAATTCCCGAGCCACCGCCCGTGATGAACACGCGGCGACCCCGCAGTGACGGGTAGATTGCTCCCCCGGTCAGGGCAGCGGTGGAATCGCGACGGTCTACGGGCATCGAATGTCTCAAGCTGTCTCAAGCAAGTGAAAACAGGAATCGCCGGAGTATAGATATTTCGCCAGCGCTTGTGCGAAGGTGCGCGTCTGCAATTTCAGAGGCGTGACGATGGATTCGAAAGTGAAGCGGCTGCGAAGCCAGGACTGGTTCGGCAAGCAGGATAAAGACGGCTTCATCCATCGCAGCTGGCTCAAGAACCAGGGCTATCCCGATGACTTGTTCGATGGCCGCCCGGTCATCGGCATCTGCAACACGTGGTCCGAGCTCACGCCCTGCAACGGCCACTTCCGCGAGATCGCCGAGTTCGTGAAACGCGGCGTGTACGAAGCAGGCGGTTTCCCGCTGGAATTTCCGGTCATGTCGCTCGGCGAGACGCAGCTCAAGCCGACCGCGATGTTGTTCCGCAATCTCGCGAGCATGGATGTCGAGGAGTCGATCCGCGGCAATCCGATCGACGGCGTCGTGTTGCTGATGGGTTGCGACAAAACCACGCCATCGCTGCTCATGGGCGCGGCGAGTTGCGATCTGCCGACCATCGGCATCTCGGGCGGCCCGATGTTGTCGGGTCACTATCGCGGCAAGCAGATAGGTTCCGGCACCGGCGTCTGGCAGATGTCGGAGGACGTGCGAGCGGGAAAGATGTCAAAAGAGGAATTCACCGCTGCCGAATCCTGTATGCATCGGTCGAAAGGCCACTGCATGACCATGGGCACGGCGTCGACGATGGCGAGCATGGTCGAGGCGCTCGGCGTTTCGCTGCCCGGCAACGCGGCCATTCCCGCGGTCGATGCGCAGCGTTACCGGCTCGCGCAGCTGTCCGGCCGGCGGATCGTCGAAATGGTGCGCGAGGACCTCGTGCTCTCGAAGATCCTCACGCGCGCGGCGTTCGAAAATGCGATCAAGGCGAACGCCGCGATCGGCGGTTCGACGAATTCCGTCATCCATCTACTCGCGCTCGCGGGTCGACTCGGCGTGAAGCTCGAGCTCGACGACTGGGACAAGCTCGCTTCGCAACTGCCATGCCTGCTCGACCTGCAGCCGTCGGGCAAATACCTGATGGAAGACTTTTATTACGCCGGCGGCCTGCCCGCGGTGC
This sequence comes from Pseudomonadota bacterium, assembly GCA_023433515.1. GTDB lineage: Bacteria > Pseudomonadota > Gammaproteobacteria > Steroidobacterales > Steroidobacteraceae > CADEED01. The sequence continues at coordinate 450 of JAEZCN010000153.1, read as the reverse complement.
TGCGCGAGATCGCGCACGTGCTCGACAAGGATGCGTTGACCGCGAACGGCAAGACCATGGGCGAGAACATCGCGAGCGCGCCCTGCTGGAATCGCGACGTCATCAAGCAGTTCGGCGAGCCCTTCAAGGACAAGGCCGGCATCGCGATCCTGCGCGGCAATCTCGCGCCCGATGGCGCGGTCATCAAGCCGTCCGCGGCGACTCCCAAACTACTCAAGCATCGCGGCAAGGCCGTCGTGTTCGAGTCGATCGAGGACTTCAAGGCGAAGATCGACGACGAGAACCTCGACATCGACGAGAACAGCGTGATGGTCCTGAAGGGCTGCGGCCCGAAGGGTTATCCCGGCATGGCCGAGGTCGGCAACATGCCGCTGCCGCCGAAGGTGCTGCGCAAGGGCATCACCGACATGGTGCGCATCTCCGATGCGCGCATGAGCGGCACCGCGTACG
>JAEZCN010000119.1 GCA_023433515.1 Pseudomonadota bacterium | reverse complement strand
ATATGTCGCCTATTCGAGTTCTCGGACGCCATTCGCGACATGCGCAAGCTTTCCCACACGTCGATCAACAAGACCATGGCCGTCGAGGCCCTGCTGTGGCGGTGGAGCCGGCAATGAGCGAAGGACGAACCGGACGCACGGGCGCCAACAAGCCCGGCCTGCTCACGCTCACGATCAAGGACAAGAGCGCGCTGTACCTGGCGTACATGCCGTTCGTGAAGAACGGCGGCCTGTTCATCCCGACCAACAGCAATTACCGCCTCGGTGACGAGGTGTTCATGCTGTTGAACCTCATGGGCGAGGACGAGAAGCTCCCCGTCGCGGGCCGCGTGATCTGGCTGACGCCGAAGGGCGCGCAGGGCAAACGCACCGCCGGCATCGGCGTGCAGTTCTCGGACCAGGATCGCGGGCAGACGCAGAAGAAGATAGAGACCTATCTGGCCGGCGCGCTCGCCGGCGACAAGGCCACGCACACGATGTGAAGCCGGACTCAGGTCCGGCTCATTCTGGCTCGACGATCTCGTATCCCCGGTCACGCAGACCGGCCAGGTAACCATCCGGCGCGAAGATCTCCGACATCAGCACGATAGCCATCGTGCTGCGGTTCCTGCGCAAGGCATTTTCGGCCCGGTCGAGCCAGTCCCGCGTACGTCGCAGGTTGTACTCGCGTAACTGTTGCTCACCACCGCGCATCGCCGCTGCGCATTCGTCGGTGCGAAACCCGTCCCGCGAAAACGAGTACGCCGGCACGAGGCGCCGAAGCGCCTCGATATCCCCGACCGACCAGGCGTTCGCGAGACGTTTCACGCCTTTGCCGCCGTCTTCGATCGCCTCGACGAGTCCCTGCAGGCACGTCGCGTTCGAAGCGTGTTGCCAGTTGTTCAGGCGTATCGCGAATGGCGGCTCCGGCGCCGCGAAATGCGTGACCTTCACGTGGCGCCTCCGGCCGAGCGCATCGGCCGAGAACCGGGCGCTGAAGCCGACCATGTCCAGATTGGCCATGGCGCTGGATACCAGGCGATTCGTGACTGAAAACGGATACAGCTCGTCGAGGTCCGACGCGCCATAAATCGTGGCGGTGGCTTCGACACGCGCCAGGAGGTCCGGCGAAATGACGTCTTTCAGCGTCGTTCCCTCGGGAAGCTTCTCCGCCCTCGCGTATGCGAGGTTCTCGGCGAGATCCATTTTCCAGTAGCCGGAGAAATCGATGATCAATTCCTGCGAGTTCCGGAGCAGGGCGTCGAATTTCTTCGACTTCCACTTCACGCTGCGCGGATAAGGCGAGATCTCGCCCAATATCCACATCACGTGTCGGCCCGAAGACACCTTCCAGAGACCCGGACCCGGCTGCTCACCGGTCACGACGATGACTTCCATCGAGGGGTCATCGCGCGGGGATGAATCCACGCTCGCGGTCGGCTCATCCGTCCACGCGGGAACCGCTACGAACGCAAGTGCCGTGATCTTCGAAAACCAGGATCCGCGCATGGCCAACACGTCCTCTGTGTGGCGCGGCGAGACTACCCTCTAACCAGGTCGCCGCATCGGCAGTGTCGACGTCGTGATGCCGCCCTTCAATACGTACGCATCGAATCCGCGCTCGGACAGGATGAACGCCGCGGCCGACGAGCGGCGGCCCGTGTCGCACACCACCACGTACGGTGTGTTGCGGTCGAGCGCGTTCAACTTCAGGCGCACGAAGTAGAGCGGGATGTTGATCGAGCCTTCGATCGCGAGGTTCTGATACTCGGACGGCAGGCGCACGTCGAGCCACTGGCCGCGGTTCTGGATGATCTTGAGGGCCTGGCCTTCGTCCACCCAGCGCAGCAGCGGCTCGTGCATGAGGTCGCGGAAGTCCTGCTTGTTGAGCCGCATCAGGACGCCGTCGGAGAGCATCGTGACCGTCGCGTTGCGCTTCGCCTCGGCGATCAGCGCTTCTTCGCCGAAGGTTTCACCCACGCCGAGCTCGGCGAGCTTGATGCCTTTCTGGTTGAGGGGTGACTCGCGCGTCACGAGGCACTTGCCCTGGACGATCGCGTAGAAGTAGTCGCCTTCGTCGCCCTGCTTGATCACCACCTCGCCGGCGCGGTACTGCTGCCGGTTCATGCGCATGAAGATCGCCTGCAGGTTCGCGGGCGGAATGCGATGGAAGGCCTTGGTCTGCAGCAGCGTGGTCATCCAGTCGCTGTCGTCGGTCGCGCCGCCGAACTGCGCCTGCAGTTCGCCGACTTCGTAATTGCCGGTCTGATCCCACGTGATCATGACGTCGAGCAGCTCGGAGTCGATCGCAAGATAGTCGACGTCCTCGACCGCGCGGGCCGTCGTCTTGCGCGGCGCGCCGGGAGCGAGCGGCGCGCGCGCGTCGGCCGAACCGCCCTCGACCATTCCGACAGTGCGACCGGCTTCGCTGAGCTCGACCATTCCGCGCACGACCCAGATCGTGCGCTTGTCGCCGTCGCCTTCCTTGAACAGCGTACGGCCGGCGTTGATCTGCTTGACCGATACTTTTTTTGCGAGGGCGTGCAGGTTTTCCCGCTTCATGCCTTCGAGCGGGGTCAGGGAACGTAGCAGCTCGACGCTGACTTCACGGGAATCGGTGGACATGCGGAAATGCTAACACGCCCAAGCCGGGAGCTTAGTTCTCCTGGCGCAGCTTCGACCATCCACTGTCGGGAGTGAAGCGCGCTCCGTGCGCGCGTGCGAGCTCGGTAAGCCGCGCGATGACCGCGTCGATGCCGCGACGTCGTGCGTACGTAAGGGGCCCGCCACGAAACGGTGCGAACCCGGTGCCGAAGATGACTCCGGCATCGATGAGCTCGGCGTCTTCGACCAGTCCTTCGCGCAGCACCGCGACCGACTCGTTGACGAGTGCGAGAATGAGCCGATCCGCGAGATCCTCGGGCGGCGCGGGGCGCGGACCTTGGGTCTTCACCGCCTTGCCGTCGCGCCAGGTGTAGAAACCCTGGCCGCTCTTGCGACCGAGTTTCTTCGCGGCGATCAGCGCGTCGATGCGAGTGCTGTCCGGCTTCTGCCTGTTCAACGCGGCGGAGACGATGTCACCGACGTGTCTGCAGACGTCGAGACCGACGACGTCCGCGAGCTCCACCGGTCCGACCGGCATCCCGAATGCGAGTGCCGCATCGTCGATGACCTCGATCGGAATGCCGTCCTGAAGCGCGAACATCGCCTCGTTGAGATAGGGGACGAGCACGCGATTGACCAGGAACCCCGGCGCGCTCTTGCAGGGCAGGGGCAGCTTGTCGATCTTGCGCGAGAACGCGATGGCCTTCTGCAGGCTCTCTTCGCTCGTGTTCTCGCCGCGCACGATCTCGACCAGCGGAAGCTGCGCGACCGGATTGAAGAAATGCACGCCGACGAGTCGCGTCGGATCCGGCAGCTTGTCGTCGAGCTGCTCGAGCATGATCGACGAAGTGTTGGTCGCGAGGATGGCGCTCGAATTCATGCGCGGCTCGACGCGCGCGAACAGCTCATGCTTCGCATCGGCGTTCTCGAAGATCGCCTCGATGATGACGTCCGCATTCGGGACACCGTCCCCGGCCACGTCGGGAGTCAGTCGTGTCATGAGCACGGCGGCCTTGGCCGGATCCCGCAAGCGCTTCTCGAAGCCCTCGCGCGCGCGCTGCAGCGCGGGCGTGATGTACTGCAGCTCGCGATCCTGCAACGTGACGTTGAGACCGCGCTGTGCGCACCATGCCGCGATGTCGCCGCCCATGACTCCCGCGCCGATGACGTGCACGCGTTCGATGGGGACTTTCGTCTTGCCGCCGAGACCCTTGAGTCGTTCCTGCAGCAGGAAGACGCGCACGAGGTTGCGCGAGGTTTCCGTGAGGAAGAGCTGCGAGATGGAGCGCGCCTCGGCTTCGAACGCGGCCTCGCCGTGTCCACCGTGCCTCGCCCACAGATCGACGATGGCGTAGGGCGCCGGATAATGCTCGAGTCGCGCCTTCGCGGCGACCTGCGCCAGCAGCTGTTTCTTCACGAGCGGACGGACCGGCGCCCAAGACAACGCACGGTCGAGCAGCCCGGGGCGGCGCTGCTTCGGCTGGCGCGCGATGAACTCGCGTGCCGTCGCTTCCGCGTCGGCGGGAAACACCAGCCGGTCGACGAAGCCCGCACGCCGCGCCTTGTCGGCACGCAGCGTCTTGCCGGTCAGCATCATTTCCATGGCGGTGCGGACACCGGCGCGCTGTACGGCGCGCACGGTGCCACCGAAACCCGGATGGATACCGAGCATCACTTCGGGCAGGCCGATCGAAAACTTGTCGCTCCTGATGCCGATCCGGTAGCGGCAGGCCAGTGCCAGTTCGAAGCCGCCACCCAGGGCGAATCCGTTGATGATCGCGACCGTCGGGCAGGGCAGGGATTCGATCGAATCGAAGAGCTTCTGGGCGGCGCGCACGAGCTCGTATGCCTGCTCGGTGCTCGCGAGCTGCGTGAACTCGCGAATGTCCGCGCCCGCGATGAAGCCGTTCGATTTCCCCGAGCGGATCACGACGCCGCGCGGCGGCGACGCGGCGAGTCGCTCGATGTGCGCGCCGAGCTCGGTCAGCGTGTCGCGCGAAAGCGTGTTGGCCGACGCATCCGGCTTGTCGAACGTCAGCCAGCTGATGCCAGTGGAATCGGTCTCGGACGACCAGGCGGCCGCTGCGGGAGTGCTCATGGGCGGCAGACCTTAAGCGACGGCCGGCTGCGACGCCACCGTGCGACGGACATTGAAGTCGCAGAGGATGGGCCGGTGGTCCGAGAAACGCACGTCGGGCACTTCGAAATGCGTGACCTCGATTTCCTCGCTGACCAGCACGAAATCGAGCTCGATTCGCGGCACGCGCGCCGGAAACGAGGGCAGGTTCTTCTCGTTCGCGCTGCGCAGCCCCGCGGCGCGCATGAACAGGTAGATCTCGTGGGTTCCCCAGAACGTGTTGAAGTCTCCCGTGACGATCACCGGCTTGTGCGACTTGGCGATGAGATCGTGCAGGTACCGCAGCTGGTACTGGCGCTGGCGATACTTGAGCGCGAGATGCACGAGGAATATGCAGACGTCGTCGAGCTCGAGCTCGATGATCAGGCGCTTGATTCCGGTATCGAAGTAGTGGAATCGCTCGCCCTCGACCCGCGGCGCGGCCAGGAACGCGTTGCCCTGTTTACGCACGATCGGCATGAGATTGTTGATCGAGCTCTTGCCGTACTTGCACTCGTAGGTCGTGTAGTGGCCCAGCGCGTCGGCGATATGTTCGGCCTGGTTCACCATGCCGCTGCGGATCGAGCCGATGTCGACTTCGATCAGGCCGACGATGTCCGGATCCTGCGCCTTGACGAAACCGGTGATTCCCTCCAGCACGCGGCGGCTGGAACGCAAATAGCCGGCACCGGGCAATGGCAGATGGAAGGCTGGCCCGGTGCCCGTGGCGTATCGAATGTTGTATACGAGCAGGCGCAAGCGGATTCGATGCTAACGTTGCGACGCACAAAATGGGAGTAGGCGCGCAACCGCGACCACTAAACTACACTCAGCCATCGTTTCGGGCCGATCCATATGTCACAAAACGATCCTATTCGAGTATTCGTCACGCACGGGTGGGAAGCATCCGACGACTATCTGCGTATTTTCGAGTACCTCGAAAGCTCGCGGAACTTCTTCTACAAGAATCTTTCCGCGCCCGACAAGGCGCCGCCCGGGGGCGGAAAGGAAGCCGACCGCGAGGAGCTGCGCCGGCAGATGGCCCAGGCCGAGGCCGTCATAGCTTTGCCGAGTCTGTATCGGCAGAACAGCGAGCTGATGCTGTTCCAGCTCACCTTCGCCAAGGCGTCGGACAAGCCGGTGATCCTGATGCGGCCTTTCGGCGCCAACCAGGTGCTGCCCAAGCAGCTCACCGAGCTGACGGATCAGGTGGTCGACTGGGACGGACGCGCGCTCGTGGATGCCATCAAGGCGCAGGCGCGCCACGAGGAATCCAATCGCTGGGACACGATCGAGTTCAAGCTCGATTAGTTAGGCTTCGGCCGCGAACAGCTGCACGACCTCGGCGCCGTTCGACGACGGCAGCGGCAGCTCGAGCTCCTGCTGGCGCGTCACGCGGCAGAACATGCGCACGATGCTGGTGGCGTGACCCTCGGCTTCCTCGCACGACATCTTGCGGATCGTCGCCCGCACGGCGTCTTCACCGCGCAGGGGACGTTCGCGCTGGATCGCGGTCGACAGCTCGCGGAACTGGGTGCGCACTTCGCGGGGAACGTCTTCGGTTTCGATGTTCGCCAGGTACTGGCGCCAGGCCTTGTCCAGCCGTTCCTTGATGGTGCCACCGCGGGCAAGCAGAAGCGTGGCGGATTCGAGCCGATCGTAGACGCGCGACATGTGCTGCTCTCGTTAGGTCGCGGTTCGCGGTTGGATCCCTCTCTAGGCCGCAAACCTGACGTAACGCCTTTAGTTGTTGTTGTAACGGAGACCCTGATCCGTCAATGGCGTACGGCCCAAATATAGCGCGGCACATGTCAAATGCAACGGGAAAAACGTGCGCGGCGCGCTCTCGTCAATCTTGCTGCAAGCATGACGCCTAGCAAACTCAGCAGGGCGAGCTCGATCGATCCGCCGCCGCCTCCGCGGGACCCCGATGACGGCGGCGTGATGGGAGGGGTGTTGGCCGGTGGAGAAGGGGTCTGGACCGGGCCGCCCGGGGTCACGCCGGAGACGACGGGCGTCGCGCAGGGCGCGGTCCCCGCGATGCGCGGAGCGTCCGACTGCGCGGTATTCGGTCCGAGCGTGACCTCGGCCGAGTCCTGGCGGTCTTGATCGTCGGTCACCGTGAGCCGGACCACGACGCTGCCGGTCGCGGGCGCGAGTATCGAGGCATTCGCCGAGGTCGCGCCGAGGATCGGCGGTGGGTTGTCCGCGGGCTCGGTCACCACCCAGGAGTACGAGGTGAGTGTCCGGCCGCAGGCCGCGGCGCTGCCGGTCGCGTTCAGCGTAACCGCCTGGCCGGGCGAGACGTCGCCGGTGCTGCCGATCGCCGCGATCGGGCGCGCGGCGGCCTCGATCGACAGGAACGCGTCGGCCATGCCGGCGCCGCAGGTGCTGGTCGTACAGAGGCATTGCACGAGCTGGAAGTCTTCCGAATCGACCGGCACGTGGCAGGCCGTGACCGTGGGATCGCCTGCCACCGAGGTCGGGAACGGCCGGGTGCCTTCGCGAAGCCGGTCGAGCATCTGTTCCGTCGACAGGTTCGCGTTACGCGAGAGCATCAGCGCGGCGATACCCGAGACGATGGGCGCCGAGAAACTCGTGCCGAGGTTCGCGTCGATCTGGTTGGTGAACGTGTGGGCGGCGGGAACGGTGCTGCCGGCGTTCGACGTGGTGTCGAGAGAGAACAGGCACGGTCCGCCGTCGATGTTCACGCAATTGCCGCCGGGCGCGCCGAGGGTCACCTCGGGCCCGAGGTTGCTGAATCCCACCTTGCTGCCGGCATGCCGGATCGCCGCCACCGCCACGACTCCGGGACAGTTGCCCGGCGAAGAGACCACGGTGCCTTCATTGCCCGCGGAGATGACCACGAGCACCTTGCGCTCGGCCAGTTCGTCGATGACCGCCCGGTAGCTCTGCTGGCAGGCGCTCTCGGCGCCCAGGCTCATGTTGAGGATGCGCGCCGGCGTCGGGTTGGTCGGCGCGCCGGGGACGGACAGGCCGGCCGCCCAACGCATGCCGGCGAGGATGTCGCTGTCCGTGCCCCCGCATTTGCCAAGCACACGCACGGGAAGGATGTACGAGTTCCAGCTCAGACCCGCGATGCCCGACCCGTTGTTCGAGCGCGCGCCGATCATGCCGGCGACCCGCGTGCCGTGCCACGAACTGCCCGTGACCTCGCAGTCCGCCATGGTGGCGTCGGTCTTGTCGGCGTCGTTGATCCAGTCGCCCGGGTCGGAAGGATCCGCATCGCGACCGCCGCCATCGTTGGCGCGAGCGTCGCCGGCGACGAAATCGTGGCCGGGGAGCAGCTTGCCTCCGAGGTCGCCGCGTCCGAGATCGGGATGGTCATAGAGCACTCCCGTGTCGAGCACCGCGACGACGATGCCGGCCGAACCTTGCTCGAGGTCCCAGGCATCGACCGCGTTGACGGCCGAGATCTCCGTCTTCCGCAGGTACCACTGGTTGGCGAACAAGGCGTCGTTCGGGGTCGTCGCGTGTGCGAATCGGCGCTGATCGATCGACACGAATTCCACGCCGGGATCGCGCCGCAGGCGTTCGAGCGCCGCGTCCGCATCCACGCCGTCGAGTTCGATTCGCGTGGCGATCATCGCGTCCGAGATGTCGCGTTTGTGGGTGAGGTTGACGCCCGTGCGCTTCGCGAGCGCGGCGGTCCGATCGAAACCGGTGGTGCGCTTCTGCTGGGCGATCGCGCCCGAGGTCCGCAGCTTCACGATGACGGCCAGCTCGTTGTTCGCCCCAGCCGTGCGTGGCTCATGCGCAACCGGGTTGTATTCGCGCTCGGCGCCGGTCGCCTGGAGCGCAACCGCGGCCAGCAATACGTGCGCGAAGAGTTGCTTGGGCATCGTCCGTCCTCTGAGTCCCACGCCCGAAGCGGGGCGTCGCGATTCTGTGGTCTTTCGTCCGCCACAGGTTCCGCCGTGGCAACACGCAAATTAGCCCATCGGGAGCGCCGACACTGTGAGCAAAGACATAAAGCCCGAGTGCTGTCGGAGACTGGCGACTCTTGCTCGAGCCTTTTCGGACCGCGTGCCCGTGGAAGGCGGAGTACACGAGTCCGCTTGTCTGGCTGCGTGATCAGCCGTGGGTCGGCAACGTCTCACTACCCGCAGTCGCAAGGATGGAAGCTCCATGAAAATCGCGCAGGTCGCGCCACTCGCCGAAAGTGTTCCGCCCAGGCTCTACGGTGGGACGGAACGCATCGTCTCGTACCTGACCGAGGAACTGGTTCGCCAGGGACACGAAGTGACCCTGTTCGCGAGCGGAGACTCGACGACCGAAGCCGAACTGCACGCCGTGGTCCCGCAGGCGTTGCGACTGGGACCGGCCATACGGGACGGGAGTGCGTACTGCGCGCTGCAGCTCGAGACGGTGCGACAGCGGGCGGAGGAGTTCGACGTCATTCACTTCCACACCGACTGCCTGCATCAGCCGCTGATCCGCGCGCTGGGTCTGCGCAACGTGGTCACCACCACGCACGGACGCATGGACCTGCCGGAGTACACGATGACGTTCGAGGAGTTCGCGGACGCGCCGCTCGTGTCGATTTCCGATCAGCAACGCATCCCGCTGCCGCGATGCAACTGGGTGGGCACCGTGCCGCACGGATTGCCCGCGAGCGTGTGTCGATTCAAACCGGAGCCGCGCGGCGACTACCTCGCGTTCGTCGGCCCCTTCTCGCCGGAGAAGCGGCCGGACCGCGCGGTAGAGATCGCGCGCCGCGCGGGCATGAAACTGCGCATCGCGGCGAAAGTCGATTCCGCGGACCGCGACTACTTCGTCAAGGACATCGAGCCGCTGCTGGCGCAGCCGCACGTCGAATATGTAGGAGAAATCTGCGAGCGCGAGAAGTGGGATTTCCTCGGCAACGCGCGCGCACTACTGTTCCCGATCGACTGGCCGGAACCGTTCGGGCTGGTCCTGATCGAAGCGATGTCCTGCGGCACGCCCTGTGTCGCGTGGCGCGCGGGAGCAGTTCCGGAAATCGTCCAGGAGGGCGCCAATGGATTCATCGTCGATTCGCTCGAGGCCGCGACGGAAGCGGCGCACCGCGCCATGCGGCTGGACCGTCGCCTGGTGCGTCAGCACTTCGAACGACGATTCACGGTGGAGCGCATGACCCGCGACTACCTGGAAATCTATCGGCGCATCGCGGTCACGCACCGGACGGGCCGCGTCGCGGCCTGAGCGCATGTCGGCCGATCCAGAACGCCTCGAGCCGGAGGAGGGGGCGCCGCCGTTCTACATCGCGGCGCACGACTCGCTGGTCGACGAGCCGCCGCGCACGCTCAAACACGGCGATACGTTCGCGCTGTTCGATCACTACGGCGATCTCGCGAGCCGGCGCGGCAACACGCTTGGCCTGTATCACTTCGACACGCGATTCCTCTCGCGACTCAAGCTGACTATCGAGCAACGCAGTCCGCTGCTGCTGAGCTCCACGGTCCGGACCAACAACGCCGCGCTCGACGTCGACCTGACGAACCCGGACGTTCAACGCGGCGACCGTCTGGTGCTCGCGAAGGACACCATTCACCTGACGCGCATGAAGTTCCTGTGGAACGCCGCGTGTTACGAACTCCTCGCCATGCGGAATTTCGGCGAAGAACCGCTGCGCCTGCGCATCGATTTCGATTTCGACGCCGACTTCGCCGACTTGTTCGAAGTGCGCGGCTACAAGCGCTCATCGCGCGGCAGAGTGACGGCCAGCGTGCGCGCGCCCGATGCCGTGAGTTTCACGTATACGTCCCAGGACGGCGTGCCGCGCGCCACGGAAATCTATTTCGATCCCGCGCCAACCGAACTGAGGCCACGCCATGCCCGGCTGGAAATCGAGCTCGCGCCCAAGCAGCGGCGCACGATCGCGATGTGCGCGCATTGCCGGATCGGCGACGCGAAGGCCGAGCGTCGCGTGTTGTATGCCATGCGCCAGGCGCGGCGCGAGTTGCGCGCCGCCACGCGGCGGGCGGCAGCCATCCGCACGTCGAGCAGTCTCGCCAACGAAGTGTTGTGCCGCTCGATGGCGGACATCAGCATGCTCGTGACCGACACGGAGCACGGTCCATATCCATATGCGGGCGTGCCGTGGTTTTCGACCCCGTTCGGGCGCGACGGAATCCTCACGGCCTTGCAGCTCCTTTGGATGTACCCGGACATGGCGCGCGGCGTGCTGCGCTACCTGGCCGCGACGCAGGCCAAGGACGAGGATCCCGTGCGCGACGCGGAGCCGGGGAAGATCCTGCACGAGACGCGCAAGTGCGAGCTCGCGTTGCTGGGCGACGTGCCGTTCGCGCGTTATTACGGCTCCATCGACTCCACGCCCTTGTTCGTCGCGCTCGCCGGGCTGTACTGGCAGTACACGGCGGACAGCGCGACGTTGAACGACATCTGGCCGAACGTGAAGGCGGCGCTCGAGTGGATAGACAGGTGGGGCGACATCGATGGCGACGGCTTCGTCGAATACCGTCGCCGGCGCGACACCGGCCTGGTCAACCAGGGCTGGAAGGATTCGGGCGACGCGGTGTTCCACGAAGACGGCCGGCTCGCGGAGGCGCCGATCGCGTTGTGCGAAGTGCAGGGGTATGTATATCTCGCGCGTATCCTGGCATCGCGCATGGCCCAGAGCCGCGGCGAAGCCGCGTTGGCGGCGCAGTTGTCGATCCAGGCTTCGATGATGCGCGAGAACTTCGAGGCGAAGTTCTGGGATGCGGAGCTCGGCACGTACGTCCTGGCGCTCGACGGTGACAAGCGACCTTGCCGCGTGCGCTCGTCGAACGCGGGACAGTTGCTGTTCACCGGCATCGTGTCGCCCGCGCGCGCCGAGAGTACGGCCGCGGTGATGGGGTCATCCGACATGCTGACGGGTTGGGGCGTGCGGACCATCGGTTCGCGCGAGCGGCGTTTCAACCCGACCTCGTATCACAACGGGTCCATCTGGCCGCACGACAATGCGCTCATAGCGCTCGGCCTCGCGCGGTATGGGCATTCCGAGCTGGCGTCGAAGATCGCGGCCTACGTATTCGAGGCCGCCGTGCACATGGATCTGCGGCGGCTGCCGGAGCTCTTCTGCGGCATCCGCAAGCAGCGGGACAAGGGACCGATCCTCTATCCAGTTGCGTGTACACCCCAGGCGTGGGCGGCCGCGGCGCCATTCGGCGTGTTGCAGGCATGCATGGGACTCGAGATCGACGCCACGCAGCGGGTCGCGCGGTTCCGTTATCCGCGGCTGCCTGCGGGGATGGACTCGCTGCAGTTGACGGGAATGCCGATCGGCGCGGCGAGCGTGGACCTGCTGCTGAGCCGGCATGCCGACACCGTTTCGGTGAACATCCTGAAGCGCCACGGAGAGGCGGAAATCCTTACGATGCAGAAATGACCGTTGACACCAGGAATTTGAGGCAGGCGCCGCAAGTTTCCTTCACGAGGTACTTGTCGTCCGCTTCCGTGAGGACGAGGATGCGGACCGGCCGTGTTAGTGGCCGGTGATCCCTCGCCGCCAGCCTCGTGCCGGGAGGAATTCCAGATGCGTGCGCGAATCTCCGTGCTCATCCCGATCGGTCTCGTGCTGTGCCTGTCGTGCCCCGCGGCGGCCGCGGTGGACTACGCGCGCGACATCCAGCCGCTGTTCGAGAAGAACTGCTACGAATGCCACGGCCCGAAAAAGCAGCGCAATGGCTTCCGGCTGGACCGCAAGAGCCGCGCCTTCGCCGGCTCGGTTCGACACAACATCAACCCGGGCAGCAGCGCATCCAGCCGGGTCTACATGCGCGTGCGCGACAGCCAGTTCGGCACGCAGATGCCGCCCGAGCATACGCTGAGCCCCGAGGAGATCGAGCTCATCCGCCAGTGGATAGACGAAGGCGCACCCTGGCCCGACGAGCTCGCCAACGAAGACGATCCACCGCCGCCCGATCCCGCGGCATTGGCACTGATCGAATCGATCCGCGGCATGTCGGCGAGCGCGGAACGGCGCCAGGCGGTGACGGACGCGATTCTCCGCAGCCCGGAGGTCCTCAACGCGCGAGGGCCGGACGGTGCGACACCCCTCATGTACCTCGCGCAATATGGCGATGCGGAGACCTTGCGCGCGGCACTGGCGGCCGGCGGCAATCCCAACCAGGTGAGCGATGCCGGCACCACGGCGCTGATCTGGGCCATCGAAGACGGCGAGAAGGTACGGGTGCTGCTCGAAGCGGGTGCCGACGCGAACGCGGAAACACCCTTCCGGCGCACGCCGTTGCAGCTCGCCGCGTATGCCCGCAACGAGGCGGCGGCCGAGGCGCTGCTCGTGCATGGCGCGACACCTTCGCCGGGCGCGCTGGGGGCGGCGGCCTTCGGCAGCGAGCCCATCCTGCGCCGGCTGCTGGCGGCGGGAGCCAAGGACAAGGGCGACTCCGCGGCCATTGCCCTGCGCGTGGGTTGCGTCAGTTGTCTCGATGCCTATCCACCCGAGATCCGCGACAAGGTCAGCCGGGGATTGTTCATGCTCGCGCCGGTGTCGGCGCCGGGCGATCCCGCGCTGCTGCGCGTGGCGCTCGAGCATGGCGCCGACGTCCACGTGCTCAGCCCGAAGGGGCACACCATGCTCATGACGCTCGCGATCTCCGAGCAGGTGCCGCCCGACATCCTGCAGACGCTCATCGATCGCGGCATCGACGTGAATGCGCGCGGGCCTGAGGGCCTCACGGCGCTGGACCACGCCTACCGGCTCGGCCGCCCACCCACCATCGAGGTGCTCGAACGCAATGGCGGCAAGAGCACGATCACACCTTCACCCGCGCCGGCACGGTTCGTCGCCGACAACACCGCGCGCGCGGCGATAACACGCGCGCTGCCGCTGCTGCAGACCAGCAGCAAGCTCTTCTACGAGCGTGGCGGCTGCGTCGCCTGTCACCACAACCTGCAGACGGCCTTCGCGGTGAAGGAGGCGCGGCGCAGGAGTTTCGCCGTCGACGAGGCGCTGGACCGCCACGAGCGCGAGACGCTGGCGCACGACGTGGACGTGTGGCGCGAGCACGCGGTGCAGGGCGTGACCGCGCCGGGCGGCGCCGCCACCACCACTGGCTATCTACTGATGGCGATCGCCACGCAGGGATATGCGCCCGACCACGGCAGCGACCTGCAGGCGCGGCTGTTGCGCATCCAGCAGCGGGCCGACGGGCGCTGGCAGAGTCCCGTGCGGCCGCCGATCGAATACAGCGAATTCACGGCGACGGCGGTGAGCCTGCGTGGCCTGCAACTCTATGGCGGCGACAACCGGCCCGCGAGCGACGCCGCCGTCGCGCGCGGCGCGCGC
>JAEZCN010000089.1 GCA_023433515.1 Pseudomonadota bacterium | reverse complement strand
CGAGAACAGGCCCGTGACGCGGGTGAGCGCCCCGGCCTCGTTCTGGAGGTGGATGGCGATGATATGACGCATGCTCTGGATGGCTTTCTGGGGTGCGGACATGTCGGCCAGAATAGCGGTTTGCCGCCGATCCATTCAATGCGGGCCGCCAAACTGCTAGGCTCCGGGCTTCTATGGCAGAACACCCCACAAAACCGACCAATATCCGGGACTTGAGCGCGGCGAAGCCCAAGTCCGCGCCTCCCATTCGTCATCCGCTCGCGGGTCAGAAGATGACCGGCGCCGAGATGGTCGTGCAGGTATTGGCGGACGAGGGTGTATCGACGATTTTCGGCTACTCGGGCGGCGCGATCCTGCCCACCTACGACGCTGTGTTCCTCTACAACGAGGCGCGCAAGGCCAAGGGCGAATCGCCGATTCCGCTCATCGTGCCCGCAAACGAGCAGGGCGCGGGGTTCATGGCCGCGGGTTACTCGCGCTCGAGCGGCCGCGTGGGAGTGTGCATCGTGACCTCGGGGCCCGGCGCGACCAACACCGTCACGCCGATCCGCGATTGCATGGCGGATTCGGTCCCGATCGTGGTCATCTGCGGCCAGGTGCCTACCGGCGCGATCGGCACCGACGCCTTCCAGGAAGCGCCCGTGCCTTCGATCATGGGCTCGGTCGCGAAACACATCTTCCTCGTCACCGACCCGGCGAAGCTCGAGGCGACCGTGCGCACCGCGTTCGAGATCGCGCGCACGGGCCGTCCAGGTCCGGTCGTCATCGACATCCCCAAGGACGTGCAGAACTGGGCGGGTGAGTTCCAGGGCTCGGGCACCCTGCCGATGCCCGGCTACCGCAAGCGCCTCGAGACTCTATCTACCGACATCATCGACGGCACGGAAGCCAACCACTTCTTCGAGATGCTGGGCGAATCGCAGCGTCCGCTCATCTACGCGGGCGGCGGCGTCATCGCCGGCGAGGCCGCGCAGGAACTGCGCGAGTTCGCCGAGGCGTTCGACATCCCCGTGGTCACGACGCTCATGGGCATCGGCGCGGTGGACACCACGAGCCCGCTGTCGATGCGCATGCTCGGCATGCACGGCGCGGCGTTCGCCAACTACGCAGTCGACGATTGCGATTTCCTGATCGCCATCGGCGCGCGTTTCGACGATCGCGTCGCGGGCATGCCCGCGAAGTTCGCGCCGAACGCGAAGTACATCGCGCACTTCGACATCGACCGCGCGGAGATCAACAAGGTCAAGCGCGTGCAGTGGAGCCACGTGGGCATGCTGCCGGAGGCGCTGAGCACGCTCGCCGCGCACGGCAAACGCGCCGGCTTCAAGCGCGACCGCTCGAAGTGGCTCGCGTACCTCGACGATCTTCGCAAGAAGTTCGCGATGAACTACGACCGCGAGAGCGGATTGATCCAGCCCTACTACGTGATCGAGGAGATCAACCGCATCACGAAGGGCGAGGCGATCATCTCGACCGGCGTTGGTCAGCACCAGATGTGGGCGGCCCAGTACTTCGACTTCCGCAATCCGCGTCTCTTCCTGACGTCGGGCTCGATGGGCACGATGGGGTTCGGCCTGCCGGCCGCGCTCGGCGCGCAGTTTGCGAACCCGGACAAACTCGTGATCGACATCGACGGCGACGCGTCGGTGCGCATGAACATCGGCGAGATGGAAACCGCGACCACCTACAACCTGCCGGTCAAGATCGTCGTGCTCAACAACAACGGCGACGGCATGGTGAAGCAGTGGCAGAAGCTGTTCTTCAAGGGCCGCCTGTCGGGATCCGAGAAGACGCTGCACACCAAGGACTTCATCAAGGCCGCGCAGGCCGATGGGTTCAAGTACGCCGTGCGCCTCGACAAGAAGGCGGACGTGCCGGCCGTGATAGAGCAATTCCTCGCGTTCGAGGGTGCGGCGTTCCTCGAGGTGATGATCGATCCGGATGCGGGCGTGTACCCGATGGTCGGCCCGGGCCAGCCGTACGAAGCGATGATCACCGGCGACTGGATCCCGTCGCGCAAGAAGGTGGACGTGAAGCCTCCCGGCGCGTCGGAGATGTTCTAGCTACCCTTCGTTCGAGCGCGCCACCGCCATGAAATATCTGCACACCATGGTGCGCGTCACCGACGTCGATGCGTCGCTGAAGTTCTATTGCGACGCGCTCGGCCTCGAAGTGCTCTCGCGCAAGGACTTTCCGCAGGGCAAGTTCACGCTCATCTTCTTGGCGGCGCCCGGCGACAGCAGCGCCCAGGTCGAGCTCACGCACAACTGGGAGCCCGAGACGTACACGGGCGGCCGCAACTTCGGGCATCTGGCCTACGCGGTCGACGACATCTACGCGGCCTGTGAACGCCTGCAGAAACACGGCGTGACGATCAACCGGCCGCCGCGCGACGGCCGCATGGCGTTCGTGCGCTCGCCCGACGGCATCTCGATCGAACTACTGCAGAAGGACGGCTCGCTGCCGCCGCGCGAGCCGTGGGTGTCGATGCCCAACACCGGGAGCTGGTGAGCCCCGCCGATCCCACACGCCGGGAAGCGTTTCGCCAGGGACAGCGGGCCATCCTGCACTCGCTGCCCGGCGCCGCCGCGTGGGGGCTGGTCAGCGGCGTCGCGATGGTGAAGGGCGGACTCGCGGTTCCATGGGCCATCCTGATGTCGCTGCTCGTCTACGCCGGTTCCGCGCAGCTCGCGGCGCTGCCGCTCATCATCGCGGGCGCGCCGCTCTGGGTCATCGTCGCCACGGGCCTCATCACCAATCTGCGATTCGTCATCTACAGCGCGGCGCTGCGGCCGTACTTCGCGCACGAGACTCGCGGCAAACGCGCGGCGCTCGGATTCTTCATGACGGATTTCACGTTCACGCTCTTCATGCGGCACGCGATGGAGAACACGCTGCCCGCGCGGCATCGCGATGCGTGGTTCGGCGGCGTCTGCGCGAACAACTGGGTGACGTGGCAGGTGAGCGCGATCACCGGCATCGTGGCGGCCAGCTACGTTCCGACGGAATGGGGTCTCGAATTCACGGGCACGCTCGCGTTGATCGCGCTCGTGGGTCCGTCACTCAAGGCGCGGCCCGCGCTCGTCGGATTCGTCGTGGCCGCGCTGGTCGCGCTGCTCGCCTACGGTTTGCCGTTCAAGCTCGGCCTGTTTTGCGGCGCGATCGCCGGCATCGTCGCCGCGACGCTCGCCGACAGCTGGCGCGAGCCCGGTCAGCCCGCGCTCGGGAAGGTGGCATGAACGACGCGGTTTCCGGCTTCGCGCTCGCGGTCGTCATCGTCGGACTCGCGCTCACGACGTTCGTCACGCGCACGTCGTTCCTGCTCGCGGGTACTCGCCTCAAGCTCGGGCACAAGGTCGAGACGGCGCTGCGTTATGCGCCCGTCTGCACGCTCGCGGCCATCATCGTGCCCGACGTGCTGATTCACGGGCCCGCGCACGACTACGATTTTTCCCCGTTCGGTCCGCGGCTCGTCGGCGCATTCGCGGCCGGCGCCTGGCTGTGTTTCTCGCGGAACATCATCGGCTGCCTGCTCACGGGCATGGCGGCTTATTCGCTCGCGCGCCTGTATCTGTAAAGACGGCTGAACCGAGTCCAGAATCTCCCGCACGCCTTGCTCTAACTACGCACGCGGCGTACTGTCGGATCGTCGACGATAACTATTACTACAACCACGACGAGGGGAGAGACATGCAAAACATCGGTGGGCTCCTGGTGCTGCTGGGAGCGGGTTCGTTCGTCCTTCATTTCATGAACATGGAATTCATGCTGGTCGGCTGGGTGGACAACTGGGGTACGGGCATCGGCAACGGCATCCGGATCGCGATGATCGTCGTCGGAGCGATCCTGTGGTTCATGGGCCGTCAGCAGGCGGCGAAGTCGGAATCTCCGCCGGCGTCATGAGCCGGCGCACCGCGCCGGCGTGGCCGCGCGCGGTGTTTCTCCGGCCACCCCGCGATTCATCATGAATCGCCGATAGAGCAACAGCTGCGAAAACCACACCACCGCGGCCGCGGCGAGATCGTGCGAGAGAAAGTGCGCGCCGCGGGCTTCCTGCCCGATCGCGAACACGAGGCCGGCGAGAACGCCCGCCGCGAGCGCCATGCGCGACCGCCGCCGCGAGCGGGTACGAAGTACGAAATATCCGCAAATCAGCGCGAACCCGGATGACGAATGCGCGCCGGGGAAACATTTTGCACGCGGCAGCTCATCCGGACGGTCGGCGAGCAGCGCGATGTAGGGCCGGTCGCCGCCGAACCCGTCCAGATTCCAGGGACAATCGACGTTCGTGACGCTCTTGAGGCCACCGACCAGCGCCACCGACAGCACGATGGCGCCGACCACGAAGCCCGCGTCCCGGCGCCAATGCCGCCAGCGCTCGAAAAACAACGAAAGGACCCATGCGGTGAAGGCCACTGACGCCACCAGGCGCATCAGCCAGCGTCCGCCCGAATGAATGAGATCGCGCGCCCACCAGGCCCCGGCGCCGCTGCCCAGCCAGCGTTGCGTCGCCGCATCGAAGAACCACGCGTGCGCCAGCATGCGATCGAGGTCGAGCTCGAATATGCACACGAAGGCCAGCGCGAACGCGAGAGCGGGCCACAGCGCATGCGTGCGCCAGAAAGCCGGCGCGGCTGGCATTGGAGTACCTTTCATCCGGTCGTTAGACGCAACTTTCCCCGGAACCCCGGTGCGACGGGATCGGAATCGTGGCGACGTCTAAGGGCGTGAACAGTGACGAGGTGAGCGAGTGTCGGATGAGCTGGATCTGGTCGACCGGATGCGCCGGGGCGAGCAACGCGCCTTCGACCGGTTCTTCGAGGCGTATGCGGCGCGTCTGGCGGCGTTCGTCGCTCGCCGCAGTTCGCTCAACGCCGCCGGAATCGAGGACGTGGTGCAGATGACGATGATCAATGCCATGCGCGGGCTCGCGACGTTTCGCGGAGGCGCTTCGCTCTTCACCTGGTTGTGCCAGATCAGCCGCAATCATCTCGCCGACGCGCGGCGCAAGGCGGCGCGCCAGCCCGCGATGCAAAGTCTCGAGGAGCTGACCGAGAAGCCCACGGCCACCGTCATCCAGCTCACGGATTTCCGGGATCCACTGGATGAATGCGCGGGCGAATCCGAAATTCACGCCGTGCGGCTTGCGATCAATCGCCTGCCGCCGCACTACGCGCGCATCCTGGAGCTGCGCTACGGAGACGAGCTCACGGTGCCCGAGATCGCGGCGACGCTCGGGATTTCGGAGAGCGCCGCCGAATCGCAGCTCGCACGCGCGAAGCAGGCGTTTCGCGCCGACTGGGTCCGGCGGATCGAACTACCGAACACGCGGGAATCGTCATGAACGAAGACGAAGCCGAACGCGCCTTACGCGACAGCCTGCGGACCCCCGCGCTATCCGCCGAAGCGCTGCGACGAATTCGCAAGGCAACCGAAGCCGAATGGCGCGCCACCATCGCGCAGCGTCCCGCGCGGCACTGGTGGCCCGCGATCGCCGCGGCGGCGTTGGTGGGGATCGCCCTTGGCGCGGTCGGCGTCGCAATCGGGCCAGGGGCGCAGTCGGGACCGACCGTGGGGCAGCTCGCGCGCGCGCAGGCGCCGGGAGTCGAGCGCGTTCGGGGCTGGTGGCCGGACCAGGAGCTGGTCGACGGCGCGCAATTGCACGCGGGAGAGGACTTCGCGGTACATGGCGCATCGCTGGTCTCACTACCCGCGGGCGGCAACCTGCGCATCGCGCCGGACTCGCGGATCGAGGTGCTCGCGGCGAACTCCCTCCGGCTTTCGTCGGGAGAGATGTACGTCGACATTCCGCGCGGCGCGGTGACCGACGGCTTCACCGTGGTCACGAATGCCGGCGCGTTCCGCCACGTCGGCACGCAGTTCGCGCTGGCGGTGGTGGACGGCGGCACTCGCCTGCGCGTGCGCGAAGGGCGCGTCGAGTGGAGCGCGGCCGATGGCGATTCCACGGTCGACGCTGGCACCGAGGTGTTCATCGATCGCAACCACAACGTGATGCGTCGCGACATCGATCCCGCCGGCGCGGAGTGGATATGGATCGAAGCGCTCGCGCCGGCGATTGACATCGAGGATCAGCCGCTCGCGGCGTTCCTCGCCTGGGTAGCGCGCGAAACCGGCCGAAAGATCGTCGTCGCCGACGAGCAGACCCGGGAGCAGATCGCTGCCATCCGTACGCACGGCGATGTCGGGGGCCTTACTCCGATGCAGGCGCTCACGGCGGTCATGTCCTCGACCACTCTGCACCTCGATGTGAGCGCGGACGCGATCCGCGTAAGCTTCGCGCGTGAGACCGCGCGACCGCCTGGTTAGAACCTGCACGATGTTTTTGCTGGTGTTTTCGGCGGCCCTGTGGGCCGCCGACGGCGCAGCGGTGCGCACCGTCGACGCGTTGTTGCGCGAACTCGAAGCGCAGGGCGTCGACGTGATCTACAGCTCCGATCTCGTCCCGCCGGGACTCGAGGCGCCCGCAGGATTGCAGGGAACCCCCTTGCAGCGCGCCCGGACGGCGCTCGCATCGCATGGCCTGGCACTGCGCGAGCTCGCGCCCAATCGCTACGTGGTGGTGCGGCCGGAGCCGCCGCCAGTCGCTCAGTCGCCCGCCGACGAGCCGCTGCAGGAAATCTCCGTCTACGCGAGCCGCTACTCGATCGCCGCGCGCGGCGTCGGCGAGCCGCGCGAGATGTCCACGACCGACATCGAAATGGTGCCCGGCAGTCACGACGATGCGTTGCGCGCGCTGCGTTCGCTGCCCGGGCTCGCGACGAACGTTTCGGGCCGCCCGTACATCCGCGGCTCGCTCAGCGACGACGTGCTCGTGCGATACGACGACGTCACGCTGCTCGATCCTTTTCATCTCAAGAATTTCCAGAGCCTGATCAGCGCGATCGATCCGGCGACGATCGAGCGCGTCGAAGTTTTCAGCGGCGGCTTTCCCGTGCGTTATGGCACACGTTCGGGCGGCGTCATCGCCATCGACGCGCCGTCGCGCGTCGCGGGGTACGAGAATCGCGCCGCCGCCAGCCTGATCTCGGCGGGCGTATCGTCGACGGGGCGCAGCGAACGCTGGCCGGTCGAATGGGTCGCCGCGGCCCGGCGCAGCACGCTCGATCTGCTCGACCCGATCGAGGACGACTTCGGACGACCGCAATTCAGCGATTCGCTCGGACGTCTGCGCTGGAACCAGGACGACGGCGCGTGGACGCTGGGTTGGCTGCTGCTCGACGACCGCATCGAACTCGGCAATCAGGGCGACGAGGAAATCGCCAACGCGACCTATCGCGACGAGTACCTGTGGCTCGCGCGCGAGCGGGAATTCGGTCCATCGTTGCGCACCCGGGCGACGGCGGTGCTCACGAATTCGCACCGGCATCGCGACGGCATCCTCGACAACCCGGGCGTCGCGAGCGGCTCGCTCGCCGAGACGTCGGACTTCGAGCGCATCGAGCTCGACAACGTGTGGACGCTCGCCCGCGGCCCTGACGTCACCTACACGTTTGGCGGCGAAGCGGCCATTTCGCACGCCGAGTACGAATACACGCGCACCGCGCTCTACGATCCGGCCGTGGCGGCCGCGTTTGACCGCAGTGTCGCGAACGACCTGACTACCGCCTCGCGGCCACGCGTATTCACCTACGCGCTGCACGCGGCGCGACGCCAGAAGTGGGAGAACTTCGAGGCCGAGATCGGCGTGCGGCTCGATGGACAGCACTACAACCTCGGCGGCGACAACACCCAATTCAGCCCGCGCCTGAACCTGCGCTACGACGTGAGCGATCGCCTGCGACTTTATGCTTCCGCGGGCCGATTCACACAGGCGCAACACGTCGAGGAGTGGCGCGTCGAGGAAGCCCAAGCCGCTGCCGACTCGGCGCAGGTGGCAGTGCACACCATCGTCGGACTCACTTACGAGACACCGGGCGAGACGCAGTTGGGGCTCGAGCTGTATACCAAGCGCTGGACGACCACGGCGCCGTACTTCGACAGCCAACTCGGTCCGCTATCGTTCCTGCCAGACCTGGCGCCCGACCGGATCCGCGTCGAACCGTCGCGGTCGGAAAGTTCGGGCCTCGAGTTCAGTGTCCGCAAGCCGTTCACCGCGCGCGTCACGGGATGGACGACACTGAGCTGGTCGCGCGTCGCGGACGACATCGGTGATGGCGACGTGTTGCGCAGTTGGGACCAGCCTTTGGCGGCCACGCTCGGCCTGGCGTGGCGCGGCTCGCGCGCCAGCATTTCCGCACTCGCGGGCTGGCATCGCGGGTGGCCACGCACGCCGCTCGCGGTCGTGTCGGCGATGGGTGAACCGGACACGCTCCTGGTCGGCAATCGCAACGACGAGCGCTGGCGCGATTACTACACCTTCGACTTGCGCGGCAGCTGGACCTGGCCGCATGCCACGGGCGATTTCAAGATCGTGCTCGAAGCGACCAACGCAGCGAATACGGAAAACGCATGTTGTTCCGCGATCTCCCGCGGGGCCGATGGTCTGCTGGAGATCGACACCGATCACTGGCTGCCGGCCATCGTGAACATCGGCTTTTCCTATACCTGGGGAAAACCGGACTAGCGACGTGCGCTGAAGGCGCGACGGATTCGGCGCGGCGGAGACGTCTCACCGCGCATGGTGGACCACCAGCAGACAACGTCCGCGAAATTCGCAGCGATGATGCTCGGGATCACCATGGCGGCCGCGGGCGCGATGCCCGCGGCTGCACGGGTGCTTCCCAGTTTCAATGCTCGCGCGCCGCGGCCCGAAGAATCGCGTCCTCCGGGCGTGCCCTCCGATGCGGAGCTGGAGCGGCTGGGCGCGCGCATCGGGACGATTCATCTGAATGGCCGTGATCTGTTCGATCTCGATCACCAGGACGAGAACACGGTACTCGCGCGCGCCGCGAACCGGCTGCACGTGCCGACGCGCGACTCCACGATCGAAACGCAATTGCTGTTCAAGAGCGGCGATCCGTACCGGCCCGAGCAACTGGCAGAATCGGCGCGCATCCTGCGCGATACACGCTACCTGCGCGAAGCGCGCGTGCGCCCCGTCGCGTATCGCGACGGGGTCGTCGACGTCGAAGTCACGACGCAGGATGTGTGGACGTTCAATCCCGGCATCTCCTTCGGCCGACACGGCGGCAAGAACACCGCCGGCTTCGAGCTCGAGGACCTCAACTTTCTCGGGCTCGGCACGCAGCTGGGCGTCGGCCTCAAGTCGGGAGTCGATCGCGATTCGAAATTCATCCACTACCGCGACCGCCAGCTCGGCGAGTCCTGGTGGGACCTCGCGGCGGGCTATTCGGACAACAGCGACGGACGTCTCGCCGAGTTCTCGCTCGAGCGGCCGTTCTACGCGCTCGACGCCCGCTGGGCGGCCGGCGTCGCGTTCACCGACGACCAGCGCGTCGACTCGCGCTACGACCTCGGCGAGGTGGTCGATCGCTTCGAGACGCGGGAGAGAGTTACGTCCATCTACTGGGGAAGGTCGCGCGGGCGGGTCGGAAACTGGACGCGCCGCTTCACGTTCGGGTTCACCTACGAGCAGCACGAGTTCGACCCGGTCGATGATGTGGTTCCGCAACTGCTGCCGTCAGACCGGACCCTCGTGTATCCGTGGGTGGCGGCGGAATGGGTCGAGGACGATTTTCGCACCGCACGCAACCGCGACCAGATAGGGAAGGTCGAGGACTTCTCGCTCGGCTGGTACGCGCTTGCTCAGCTGGGCTTCGCCGGCAAGACGCTGGGTTCCGACCGCGACGCGTTCGTGTTCTCCGGCAAGTTGTCGAACGGCCTGTCGTTCGGCGAACGCCAGACACTGTTCCTGAGTCTCGGTACGCAGGGACGCGTCGCAGAAGGCGACATCGCGGATGGATTGTTGGGCGCCTCCGCCCGGTACTACTTCCGTCAGTCCCCGCGCCGCGTCCTGTATCTCGGCGCGTCGGCGGAAGCCGGGCAGAACCTCGACGTCGATCACCAGCTCCTGCTCGGCGGCGACAACGGCCTGCGCGGCTATCCACTGCGCTACCAGGCCGGGGAGGGGCGCTGGCTGATCACGGCGGAACAGCGCTTCTTCACCGACTGGTATCCCTTCCAGCTCTTCAATGTCGGCGCCGCCGTGTTCGCCGACGTCGGTGCGACGTTCGGACGCGACCCGCTCGGCGCGCCGTCGCAAGGCGTGCTCAAGGACGTCGGCTTTGGACTGCGCCTCGGCAACAACCGCTCGGCGCTCGGCAACGTTCTGCACTTCGACGTCGCATTCCCGCTCGACGGTGACTCGTCCATCCGAAACGTCCAGTTCCTCATCGAGACCAAGAAGAGTTTCTGATGCTCAACATCCTCGCGCGAAGCCGCCCGACACTGCGGCCCGAACTACTCGTCCTGCTGGCTTGCGCCTGGATGGTCGCCACGGCCAACGGTGGGTGGTGGCACGCCGTCGGGGCCGGGCGATCGTGGCTCGATCCGGCGAACTGGCTGTTTGCGGTCTGCTGCTTCGTGGCGCTCGCGGCATTGCATTTCGCGTTGCTCGTGCCGCTCGCGAGCCGCTGGATTGCAAAACCTGCACTCGGCCTCCTGATCGTTGTCGCCGCGGGCGCGGCTTACTACATGCGTAGCTTCTCCATCCTGCTCGACCCGCCGATGGTGCGAAACATCCTGCGCACCGACGCGCGCGAGGCGGGCGAACTGGTGACGGCGGGAATGATCGCGTGGGTCATCGGATGGTCCGCGATTCCGCTCGCATTCATCGGCTTCGTGAGAATCGAGCACCGGCCGCTGCTCCCGGCGCTCGCCGTGCGCACTGCCAGCATCGTCATCGCGGTCGTCGTCGCGGTGCTGGCGGTGCTGCCGGTTTCGCGCGACATCACGTCGTTTATGCGCAACCAGCGCACGGCGCGGTATCTCATCACGCCCGCCAACCTGATCTACGGGTTCGCGGTGACCTCGGCGGACGACGTCGCGGCGCCTCACGGGCCGCGCGAGGCTCTCGGCGCGGACGCTCACCTGGTGCGCGTGGCGCTCGCGCACAGGCCCAGGGTCCTGGTGCTGGTCGTCGGGGAGACCGCCCGCGCCGCCAACTTCTCGCTGCTCGGATATCCGCGCGAGACGAATCCAAGGCTCGCGAAACTCGAGGTCGCCGCGTTCGGCGACGTGAGCTCGTGTGGCACTTCCACCGAGGTTTCGGTGCCGTGCATGTTTTCCGCGCTCGGCCGCGAGCAATACGATGAACGCCGGATCCGCCATTCCGAAGGGCTGCTCGACGTGCTGGTGCGCGCCGGTTACGCGGTGAAGTGGTTCGACAACCAGTCGGGATGCAAGGGTGTGTGCGAGGGAGCAGACATCGAATACGTCCGGCTGTGCGGCGACGATCGCTGCCAGGACGGGGCGCTCGTCCCGCGGCTGGCGGCCGAACTACCGCGAATCGAGCGCGATACCGTCATCGTGCTGCACATGATGGGCAATCATGGTCCCGCCTACTTCAAGCGATATCCGCGGGAGTTCCGCCAGTTCCTGCCCGACTGCGCGACCGCGCAGCTGCGCGACTGCACCCGGGCGGAGGTCGTGAACGCCTACGACAACGCCATTCTCTACTCCGATCACGTGCTGGGCGAAATCGTCGAACAACTTTCGCTGGCAGCGGATCGGCTGGACGGCGCGATGTTGTACGTCTCCGACCATGGCGAATCGCTGGGCGAGCACGGGCTGTACCTCCACGGTTTGCCGTACGCGATCGCTCCCAGCCAGCAGACGCGCGTGCCGATGATCGTGTGGATTTCGAAGTCCATGCGCACCAGCGGCGACGTCGACATGACATGTTTGCGGCGCAAGACTCATGCCGCGTACTCACACGACAACTTGTTCCACTCGGTTCTCGGGCTCATGAACGTCGACACGACGGTGTACCGCGCCGAGCGCGACATCTTCGATGGCTGCCGAGGCGGACCCGGCCGTGCCTATGCGCACGTGTTGCAGTAATGTTGGGCGATGGACAAGCCCAGCCTCAATCTCGTGCGCGCCGCGGACGTTGCCGAGCATTTGCAGCAATTCTCACACCCGTGGAATCCGAACTCCGAGATGCACGGCATGCAGCTCGCGCGCAGCGTCGGACTCAAACGCACGGGCGTGAACCTGATCCGCGTGCCGCCCGGCCGCGAATCGTACGTCTACCACTCGCATCGATATGAAGAGGAGTGGATCTACGTGCTCTCGGGTCGCGCCACCGCGGTGATCGACGACGTGGAGTACGAGGTCGGTCCAGGCGACTTCATGGGGTTTCCGACGCCGTCGGTCGCGCACCTGATGCGCAATACGGGCACCGAAGACCTCGTCTACCTGGCGGGCGGTGAGAGTCGCGAATTCGACGTCGCCGAGTTTCCGAAGCTCGGCAAGCGGATGGTGCGCATGGGCGACCAGGTGGACATCTACGACGCGACCGACGCGAAGCCTTTCGGCCCGATCACCGGTTAACGGGCTGGGCAGGGCAACAGACGATCAGCAGGGTGTGAGCGACGACTCAGCGGTGCCTCGGCACTCATCCGGATTGCCTGGCCTTCCATGCCGCCAGCACCGTCGCCTCCTTTTCCGCGGCGATGCCCGACTTGAGCTTCTCACGTTCCCCGGCCGGGCGGGTCAGATGCCAGGCGAGAGTGTCTTCGACCGTCTTCGCGATCGGCGTGATCGTCAGTCCCTTGGCGCGCGCCGCGGCATTGCTGGTGCCGGCGAACGCGGCCTCGTCGCCCTTGGCTGGCAGCCACACCGGCATCTCCGCCCACGGCGCGACCTGCTGTGCCTCGAGGAAATCGGCAGGTAGATAGACCGCGCGCGGCTCGTCGGAGGGCTTCGCGAGCTTCTTCGCCGCCGCGATCGACGCATCCGTCAGCTCGCCGAACTTGAATGCATTCGGATCGGAGACGAGGTTGTACACGCCCGTAACGTTGTTCTCGACGGCATTCAGCGTGAATGCGGCAAGATCGCGCACGTCGATGACCTGGAACGGATCTTCGGGCGCGCCCGGCGCGATGAACTCGCCGCCGCGCGCGGCGCGTGCCGGCCAGTACGTGAAGCGGTCGGTGTTGTCGTCGGGTCCGACGATAAGCCCCGGACGGATGACCGTCGTGCGGCCCGGCATCGCCTTTTCCGCCGCCTGCTCGCACAGCGCCTTCAGGGGGCCGTACGTTTCGCCGTCGACCTTCTCGATGGTCTCGTCGGCGAGTTCGCCCACCGGCGATTTCTCGTCGCGCGGCTCGCTGAAGGTCGGATACACCGAGACCGACGAGACGAACACGTACTGCTTCACCTTCGGCGCGAGTAGTTCGGCCGACAGGCGCACGTGGCGCGGCACATAGCCCGAGTTGTCGATGACCGCATCCCACTCGCGGTCCTTGAGGCCGTCGATCTGCCCGTTGCGATCGCCGAGGATCCGTTCGATCTCGGGAAAGCGATCCGTCTTCGTCTTGCCGCGATTGAAGAATGTGACCGTGTGCCCGCGCTCGAGCGCGAGTTCCGTCATGTGCAGGCCGATGAAGCGCGTGCCCCCGAGGATGAGGATCCTCAGCGGCTTCTTCGCCTTCTTCGATTTCTTCGCGGCCCAGGCGGGTGCCAGGCCTGCGAGCGTGCCCGCGGCGGCCAAGGTCAGGAGAGTGCGGCGTTTCATGTTTGTGCTCCTCGTCAATACGGACCCGGCGCGGCGTAGGTTGCGACCCAGTCGCGCACGGCCTGGTACCAGAACAGCGAGTTCTGCGGTTTCAGAATCCAATGATTTTCATCGGGGAAATACACGAGTTTCGACGGCACGCCGATCTTCTGCAGCGTGTTGAACAGTTCCAGGCTGTGATTCACCGGCACCCGCAGGTCCTGCTGGCCGTGGATGATCAGCGTGGGCGTCTTGAAGTTGGCCGCCGACATGTGCGGCGAATACTTCTGGAATTCCTCGGGCTTCTCCCAGAAATTGAAGAAGCGCTCCTTGCCGCTGCCATAGTCGGCGCCCTGCTGCGTGTACAGGTTGTAGACCGCCGCGTGCGCGACCAGCGCCTTGAACGGGTGGGGCCGTCCTAACAACGTGGTGGCGAGAAACCCGCCATAGCTGCCGCCCGCGGCGACCATGCGCTCCGGGTCGACGAAGGGCTGCGATTTCAGCCACTCCGCGGCCTTGATCGTGTCTTCGTATGGCAGCGAAATCCAGTCGGGATTGATCGAGTCCGCGAATTCCTGGCCGAAGCCACTCGAGCCGTGGAAGTTGTGCCACGCGACGACGTACCCCCAGCCCGCGAACACTTCCGCGTTCCAGCGCCACTGCAGCGCATCGGTGATGCCGACGTGCGGCCCGCCGTGCATCAGCAACATCACGGGATATTTCTTCGATGCGTCGAAGCCGGGTGGATAGACGACCCACATCTGGATGGGCGCGTTGCGCGCGCCCGTGTACGTCACGCTCTCGACCTTGGCGCGCGACACGGCCGCGAGCGCCGCGTCGTTGAACGTGGACAGCTTCGTTGCCGCGCCGTTGCGCGCGATCGACACGAGTGTGGGCGGCTCGGTGAAACTCTGGCGGATCGCGACGAGACCCTTGCCGTTCGCGGATGGCGCGAGCGCTCCGTACGACGACTCGCGCGTCACGGCCTTCGGCGCGCCGCCGCCCACGCCGAAGCGATACACGCGGCGCGTGCCGGCATCGTCGATCGACCCTAACAAGGTGCGCGAGCCCGATTCCCACGCGATGCCCGAGACCGAGCGATCCCAGTCCTCGGTGAGCCCCGCCGTCGTGCCCGCGGCTCGATCGAACAGCATCAGTCGCCCGCGATCCGCGTAGAAACGCAGCACGCGCTGCTGGATGAAGGCGAGTTTCCTGCCGTCCGGGCCGTAGCGCGGCGATTCGTCGTCGGCCTTGTTCGACTCGGTGATGTTGCGCGCGGGCTTGCAGCCACAGGAGGGCAGCAGGATGACGTCGGTATTACGCTCCACGCCGGAGGTGTCGACGTCGGCGACGAACGCAACCTCGAGACCGTCCGGAGAGATGTCGTACGAGGTCGCGTCGACGTCCTGGCGAGCGAGATTGAAACCCGACATGCGCGTGATCGCGATCGGCTCGCCGCCTTCGAGCGCGATCGAGAAGAGCTGCGGCAGGCGATCGTCGAAGTAGTGATCGAAATACGAGATCGGCGCCTTCGACCACACACGCGCGGTCATTTTCGATGCCTCGCGTTCCTTCTTGCGCGCCGCCTGGTCCTCCCAACGCACCAGGTCGGACCAGACCTCGCTGACGAACGCGATGCGTTTGCTGTCCGGAAACCACTTGGGTACCGAAACGCCGGTCGGAATGTTGGTGACGCGGCGGGCTTCGCCGCCGTCGATCGCGATCACGTAGACCTGGGGTTCGGTGTCGTCGCCGCGCTTCGAGATGAACGCTATCCACTTTCCGTCGGGACTCACCGTGGGCTGGGTGTCGTTGGCGTTGTCGCTCGTGAGCTGTCGCGGCGCGCCGCCGGCCACCGGGAAGAGCCACAGGTCGGTCAATCCCCTGTTCTCGCCGACGTCGACCGTGGTGACCGGGAGCACGGCATGGCTTCCGTCCGGCGCAATGGCCGGATCGCCCAGACGTTTGAGCGCCCACATCTTCTCGGCCGTCAGCGGGGATACGTTCGCGGGAGTCTGGGCGGCGGCGGAGAAAACGCAGCCCCACGCGGTGAGCGCAAGCAGCAGTCGATGCATGTGAAACCCGATCTTGGTAGAGCGCCTGCAAGTGCGCGAGTGCGGGCATTCTGACGACGCCGCTTCGGCGGCGGCAAGCCGTACCGGATCGTTCCATCGAACTGTCCCTTCGCTTCGGCTCGCGCGGTTGCGAAAATCCCTCATATGCAAAACGTCCCGTCCCGAAGAAACGCGTTCGACCAGCCGATCGGATTCGACATGCCGGGCTGGAAGGCTCCGCCCTTCCCGCCGCGCGAGATCATGTCCGGCCGCTACTGCCGCCTCGAACCGCTGGACGCGGACCGCCACGCACGCGAGCTGTACGACGCGCAGGCTGAAGATCGCGACGGCCGCACGTGGACCTATCTGTTCCAGGGGCCCTACACGAACTTCGCGGAGTTCGAGTCCTGGTGTCGCGTCGCGCAAGCCTCCGGCGACAAGGTCTTCTACGCGATAAACGACCTGCAGGCCGGAAAGGCGCTGGGCTTCGCGAGTTACCTGCGCATCGAGCCCACGCACGGCGCCCTGGAAATCGGGCACATCTATTATTCGCCGCGGCTGGCGCGCACACGGGCCGCGACCGAGGCGATGTACCTGTTCATGCGTCATGCGTTCGCGCTCGGCTATCGGCGCTACGAGTGGAAGTGCGACAGCGGCAACCTGCCGTCGCGTGCGGCGGCCGAGCGTCTCGGTTTCACCTACGAAGGATTGTTCCGGCGCGCGATCGTCAACAAGGGCCGTAACCGCGACACCACGTGGTTCGCCATCATCGACGAGGACTGGAAGGGCGGGCTCGAGGACGCCTATCTACGCTGGCTCGACCCGGCGAATTTCGACGAGCGCGGTACGCAAGAGCTGCGACTGTCGGAGCTCACCGCCCCGTTCGTGCACGCGCGATCCTGAGATCTCACCCGGCGCAGAACGCGAGCATGTGGTTCGCGACGGCTCCCGGCGCGTCGTCGAGGATCTTCTTGCCGTGATCCGGCAGGTCGATCACGCGGGCGTTGGGATTCAGCTTGCCGACACGCGCCCCGGCTTCCCAGAAACTGTCCTTCGGGCGCAGCACGAGCAGGGGCTGCTTCACCAGCGGCAGTCGTTCCTGCGCCTGCCATTCGATGACTGCGTTGCGCGCCCAGAGCGCGCCCTGCGTCATTCCCTCGGGCGGCGACAGGTCGCGATACGACCGTCGTTCGGTTTCGTCCAGCACCGGCGCGCCGATCATGACGACGCGCCGCACGACTTTCGGCCGTGCGATCGCGAGCTCGGCGGCGATCGCCGCGCCCGAGTGCACGCCTAACAAGTCGACCTGACGGAAACGCATCGAGTCGATGAAATCTGCGATCGCCTCCGCGTAACCGCTGCTCGGGAGTTTCTTCGGCGGCGCGTCGGATTCACCGCAACCTGGTGTGTCCGGGCTGTAGATCGAGCGGGTCTTGCCGAGCACCTTCGACAGCTCGAGGAAACTGCGCCCGGTGGTGCTGCTCGCGTGCAGACAGATGAGCGTGGTCTGTTCATCGAAGCCGCCACCGGACGGAATCGCGTTGTGAACGTGAAGTTGTCCGTAACGGCATTCGAAGTACGCGCGGCGCAGCCGCGGAGGCAGGGTGTCCAGGTTCATGTGTGCGCAAAGATAACTCACTGCCGGGCTGAGGCGCGTCGACCCATAGGGGTTCGTCCTACCCGCGTCTGTCGGCGGACGCCTACTCGATTCCGAATTCGCTTGTGGCGTATTTGACAGAAACGTGAGTGCTCCATCGCAGAATCCGCCATGGGACAAAAGTCTGCGCGCGCCTTAAGGACGCGAGAGGCTAGAATTCCCTCATAAAAATGAATCCAGGGGAAATCCGGCGATGCCACCGGTGAATCACGTCGCTCCTTCGGCCGAGACCGACAGCGAAGCCACGGCCGAGCTGCCGGTGCTCGACGTCGCTGCGTACGAAGCTGCCCTGGAAGACACGCTCACGCGCACCGACTCGATTCCCACGTTGCGTCCCGCGGAAGAAGCGGACCCGTCGTTCAGCGGAACGCACGAGATGCCGACGCTGGCGAAGTCCGCGCCGCAAAAGGTTGCCCGCACATCGGAGTCTCGAAAGAGTCCCGACGCTGTCGTTGCCGCGCCCGTGTTTGCGGCACCGGTCGTCGCTGCGTCCGTCCCGAAGGAGACGGCCAGGGAAGCGCCGCCGCCGCAGCTCCAGGAACTGAGCAGCGCGCTTGCGATGGCGGAACGCCGGATCCAGGAACTCGACGAACGCGCGCGCATCGCCGACGCCGAGCGCGCGATGGCGATCGCCCGCGCGAATGCCGAAAGCGCGCAGCTGCGCGCGCAGCTCGCCGAGCGGCTCGAATCGGAACACAGCGCGCGAATGCGACAGGCCGCGGGCCGCGCGGGCGAGCGAACCCTCGAAGACGAATTTTTCGCACGCACCGCGCAGTTGCAGATGCTCGAGCGCGTGCTCGATGCGCAACGCCGCGCCTCCGACGAACAGGCCGTCGAACTCGCCGATTCGCGTACCCGCTGCGAGGCGCTCGAATGCGATCTCGCCAACGCGCGCGCCGGCATCGCGCGTCGCGATACCCAGATCGCGTTGCTCGAAGCGGACATGCAGGCCCGCCAGGAACAGGTCACGGTGCTCAAGGCCCGGCTCGCCGATGCACTGAGCGCGATCGATCCCGATGTGCCGCAAATGCGCGCGGACATGGCCGCGCTCGAGGAACGCATACGGGAACTCACGGCGCAACTGGCGCAGGCGACCGCGCGCATCGCCGAGCGCGACCAGGATCTCGACGTCGCCGAAGAGAGCATCCGCAATCTCGAGATGGAAGTGCGCGACAAGACCGGAAAGCTCTCGGAAGTCACGGTCGCGGTCGAGGAATGGCGCGCGGTCATCGCTGAGAGCCAGCGTTCGATCCAGCAGCGCGATTCGCGAATCCGGGAACTGCAGGCCCAGTTGCAATCGGATCTCGAATTGCGCAAACCGGCCGCCGCCGAATCGGCCTCGCACACGAGCGAGGAGATCGCGCTCGAAGGGCCGGCGCGTGTGTTGATCCGCACGGACGGCAACACCGAATTCGTACACGTGCTGGGCCGCCGCACGCGCATCGGCCGCGGCGCCGACAACGAGCTGGTGCTCGAGACCAAACACGTGAGCCGCTACCACGCGGTGCTGCTCGCCGGACCGGTCCATACCACGATCGAGGACCTGAACAGCACCAACGGCGTGTTCGTGAACGGCAAGCGGGTCGCCCGCCAGGCGCTCAAGGACGGCGACCGGATCAACATCGGCCGGACGCAATTCCGCTATACGGTTCGCGGCTAACTGCCGCCGTCCTGCTAAAGTAGCGGGCCTTCCGGCCTCGCTGATCGCCTCGCATGACCGATAACTACATCGAACGCATCCTCAAGGCGCGCGTCTACGACGTCGCGAACGAATCCCCGCTCGAAGCCGCACCGCGTCTTTCCCGGCGCGTGGGCAATTCGGTGCTGTTCAAGCGCGAGGACCTGCAGCCGGTGTTCTCGTTCAAGTTGCGCGGCGCGTACAACAAGATCGCGCACCTGTCCGAGTCGGTCGCGAAGCGCGGCGTCATCTGCGCGTCCGCGGGCAATCACGCGCAGGGCGTGGCCCTCGCGGCGCGGCGCCGCGGAATCCCGGCCACCATCGTGATGCCGCTCACCACGCCTAACATCAAGGTCAGCGCCGTGCGCGACCTGGGCGGCGAGGTCGTGCTGCACGGCGACGACTACGACAGCGCCTACGAACACGCGCTGTCCATCGTGCGCGAGCGCAATCTCGCCTTCGTTCACCCGTTCGACGATCCTGACGTGATCGCGGGGCAGGGCACCATCGCGGTCGAGATCCTGCGGCAGGCCCGCGGCGACGTGGATGCGATCTTCGTGCCCGTTGGCGGCGGCGGTCTCATCGCCGGCATCGCGATCTACGCCAAGTACCTGTGTCCCAAGATCAAGATCGTCGGCGTCGAGCCGGTCGACGCGGCCGCGATGTTCGAGAGCCTGCGCGCGAAGAAACGCGTCACGCTCGAACGCGTCGGCATCTTCGCGGACGGCGTGGCGGTGCGCCGCGTCGGCGAGGAAACGTTCCGTCTTTGCCGCGAGCACGTCGACGAAGTGGTGCTGGTCGACACGGACGAGATCTGTGCCGGCATCCAGGACATCTTCGAGGACACGCGGTCGATCGTGGAGCCCGCCGGCGCGCTCGGCGTCGCCGGCATGAAGAAGTACTGCGCGGTGAACGAGTGGCGCGACAAGCGGGTGGTCACCCTCAACAGCGGCGCCAACATGAACTTCGATCAGCTGCGTTACGTCGCGGAGAGGTCGGACGTGGGACAGGCGCGCGAAGCGTTGCTGGCCGTCGAGATTCCCGAGAAGCCGGGCAGCTTTCTGCACTTCTGCGAGGTGCTCGGCTCGCGCGCGGTCACGGAGTTCAACTACCGCTTCGGCGCGAAGGATCGCGCGCAGATCTTCGTCGGCTTCGGGCTCGCACGCGGCCGCGAGGAACGCGACGAGGTCATCGCGGCGCTCAGGATCGCGGGATATGGCGTCACGGACATGACGGACAACGAGATCGCGAAGCTGCACGTGCGATACATGGTAGGCGGCCATGTGAACGGCAGCGTCGCCAATGAGCGACTGTACCGGTTCGAATTTCCGGAGCGCAAAGGTGCGCTGCTGAAATTCCTGCAGTCGGTGGGTACGCGCTGGAACATCACGCTGTTCCATTACCGTAACCATGGTTCGGACTACGGCAGGGTGCTCGCAGGGATCGACGTGCCTCCGGCCGAGGCGGCCGACTTCGTCGACCACCTCAATGTATTGCATTACTCCTACAGCGAGGAGACTAACAATCCGGTGTACAGGATTTTTCTCGGCTCCTGATCAAAGTCCGGGAACGCGGGCCGGACGTGCCGGTCTGTGTAGAATGCCGCCGACCGCAGTCATCAGGTCTCTGTTGGTGTTCGACGAAAAACACCCGCTGTTCGGAACCTACAAGTTCGCCAAGCGCATCGTCATTGGAATCGTCGGTGGCACCGTCCTGCTCATCGGTGTTGCGATGATCGCGTTGCCCGGACCCGCATTCGTGGTGATTCCCGTGGGCCTCGGCATTCTCAGCATCGAGTTTGCGTGGGCGCGCCACTGGCTCAAGAAAATCAAGGCGAAGGCCCAGGACGTCGCGAGCCTGGTCGTCAAGCGACCCAACGACTCTCCAAAGCCGTAGGGCCGCCCCGCGGCAGCGAGTCATTCGATCGGCAGATCGAACATCAACGCGCGCACGAACCTCACCGGCGGTGAGCCGAACGACAGGACTTTGTCGTGGTATTCCTTCAGATCGAACTCCGCGCCGGCGCGACGCTCGGCCTCGGCGCGCAGTTCGAAGTGCTCCTGCGCGCCGACGAAGTACGTGGGTAGTTGAGCCGACGTGAGCTGCGCGCGGGTCCACTTGCCCGCGGCCTCGCGCTCTTCCTGGAAACCCGTCTCCGTCATGAGTTTCATCGCTTCGTCGCGCGAAATGCCGTCGACGTGTACGGCCTGGTCCAGCAACGCGTTCACGACCACGCGCAGGTACCACTTGAGCTGGATGAGATGCATGAGCGGCTCATCCGCGAGGTAGCCCTGTTCGATCATGAGCTTCTCGGCGTACACCGCCCAGCCTTCCACGAAAGGTCCCGAGGAAAGCACGGCGCGCAGCGGCGAGGGATAACGATTCGAATGCGCGAGCTGCAGGTAGTGTCCCGGCATCGCCTCGTGAATGGTCAGGTCGCGAATGGACAGCGAGTTGTACTCGCGCAGGAAGGAATCCGTCTGCGCACGCGTCCACTGCTCCGGGATCGGCGAGACCGCGTAGAAAGTCTTCTGGCCTTTCGACTCGAGTGGGCCGGGCGAATCGCAATAGGCGAGTGCGACACCCTGCTGGAACTCGGGCATCGGGATGATCTCGAGCGGCTCGTCCGGCAGGGAAACCAGGTCCTTCGCGCGCACGAACTCGGTCGTGTCCACGAGTGCGGCGCGCGCGGCCTCGAGCACGCCGTCGCGCGTGGGTCGCTGCGCGTACGCGAGCTCGAGCGCGGCCTCGATCGCGCGCTGCTGCTGCTTCTCGCTGGGACGCTCGGGCATGGGCGGCGCACCGCGTTTTCCTTTGAGGACGTCGCGCGCGATCGCATACATCGCGGCGCGGGTCCGGGCCAGTTCGGCCTCGGCGCGCTCCCGGATCTCCGTGCGCGACAGCGGCGAGAACAGCGCGAACCCGAGCTTGCGGTCGTAGAGCTCCGCGCCCAGCCGATAATCGCCCTGCGCTTCCGGGAGCAACTTCTTCTCGAGCCAGATCTGGTGCTGCGACAGCGCGGTGCGCGCTCTTGCGATGCTGGCGCGGATCGTTTCCTGCTGATCTTCCGTCAGGGTCGCGAGCTGTCTCGGAATCTCGTCATCGAGCATGGAGATGAGTCCCGCGTTCTGCCGGATCGCGGTTTCCGCGTGAACCTTCGGCACCCGCGCCGGCTCCAGCACGTCGCGCTCCTGCGCGAGCAGGCGCGACATCTCGTCCAGGCGCGCGGCGATGTTGCCCAGCCGCTGCGGCAGCGGCGCGAAGTCGCGCGCCAGCAGCGCGTACAGCGAATCGCCCGCGATGCTGGTGTAGATCAGCGGATTCCAGCGCCACTGTGCGAGCGTGCGGACACTCCAGCGTTGGTACTCGAGCCGGTGACGCAGGAGCATCAGGTCCACCTGGTTGGACCGCGACAGGCGCGACGCATCGATCGGTTCGAGCGCCGATAGATAGGTGTCCGCGAACGCGGCCTGCGCCTCCCAGCCTTCCGCGCTCACGTCATCGAGCCGGTCGTCGAACCGGTGATCGCCCAGGCCCGTGGCGCTGACCGGAGAAATCTCCGGGAATTCCCGCAGGTAACGCTTCGCGATCGTTTCGAACTGCTCGTCGGGCGCAGGCGGCGGGGGAGAAGCCGGGGCGGGTGGAGGCGGCGCAGGGGCATTCGCCGCGCAGGCGCACAGCAAGGTTGCGGTGAATCCAGCCGTGAAACCTGCCCTCATCGTATCGCCCTCACGACTTTCCTGACGAAGTGCCCTGTCGGACGGGAACTTACCAGCTAAAGTGCGCACACCCCAACTACCCGGCGCCCCTTGAGCATCAAGTCCCGTTCGCCTGCGTTGCAGGCGTTGAGCTACCCCGACTTCGCGCGCTACGCGTTCGGGCGTCTCGCCGGCACTCTCGCCTGGCAGATGATCAACGTGGTCGCAGGGTTCCAGGTGTGGAAGATCACGCGCGATCCGCTCGATCTCGGCCTCATTGGTCTCGCGCAGTTCCTGCCGTTCCTGGCGCTCGTGCTGCCGGGCGGCCAGGTGGCCGACCGGTTCGACCGCCGCGTCATCATCGCGTGCGCGTATACCGCCGAGCTCACGGGCGCGGCGATCCTGCTGTGGTTCACGCTGTCCGGCAGCCGCAACGTGGCGATCGTGTTCGGCGCGATGGTGTTGTTAGGCGTGGCGCGCGCGTTCTGGGCGCCGGCGGGGCAGGCGATGACGCCGAACCTCGTCCCGAAAGAGCAACTGCCGGGCGCCGTGTCGGTCAACGCGGTGTTGTTCCAGACCGGCGTGATCGTCGGACCCTCGATCGGCGGCGTGCTCGCGATCTTCGGTTACCACGTCGTCTACGGCATCGCGTGTGTATTGCTGACCTTCACCGTGCTCATGGTCGCGAACGTGCGGCCCGTATGGCCGCAGGGAAAGGCCACCCAGTGGCGCTGGCACAGCGTGCTCGACGGGTTCCGATTCGTCGTGAGCAAGAAACCGTTGTTAGGCGCGATCTCGCTCGACCTCTTCGCGGTGCTGTTCGGCGGCGCCACTGCATTGTTGCCCGTGTTCGCCACCGACGTGCTGCACGTCGACAGCGCGGGCCTGGGAGTCTTGCGCGCGGCGCCCGGCATCGGCGCCGCGATCGTCGCGCTCGGCCTCGGGCTGCGTCCGATCACGCGGCATGCGGGGCGCTGGATGTTCGGCGGCGTCGCGGCGTTCGGCATCGCGACCATCGTTTTCGGTCTCTCGACCAACTTCTGGCTCTCGCTCGCAGTGCTCGCCGTGCTCGGCGCGGGCGACATGGTCAGCGTGTTCGTGCGCCAGCTGCTCGTGCAGCTCGAGACCCCCGATGCGATCCGCGGCCGCGTGAGCGCGGTCAACTCGATGTTCATCGGCGCGTCCAACGAGCTCGGCGAATTCGAGTCGGGCCTGACCGCGAAATGGTTCGGTACCGTGCGCGCGGTCCTGATTGGTGGCTGCGCGACGCTGATCGTCGTGGGCTCCTACATGAAGATCTTCCCCGAGCTCCGCAAGCTCGACCGCTTCCCCGAGCCGAAACACTGAAGACGGTGCCCGGCACGGAAAAGCCCGGAGAAGGTTCAAAGGAGCGGCGTCGCGGCCGCGTCATACAGGTCGCATGCACACGGCGGACTGGATTTACTCGCGACCTGTACGGAAATACAGTCCGCGCATGGCAGGCCCCATCAAAGGCCGCGGGGCGTTGTCCCAGCCTCCCGGCCGATTCGACAAGCTGACCCAGGTACTCGAGCACGACGGCTGGTATGAGGAAGAGCCGCCGGACAAGCTCGAGACCATCGTCATGCCCGAGCCGGCCCGATCGGTCATCAGCCGTAACGACTCGCCCGACATCGGTTTCAGCCAATCGATCAATCCATACAGGGGATGCGAACACGGATGCATCTACTGCCTAGGGGGCGACACGCCGATCCTCATGGCGGACGGACGGCACAAGCCCCTTGCCGACCTGACGGTGGGCGACGAAATCTACGGAACGGAACGAATCGGTTTCTATCGGCGCTACGTGAAAACCCGTGTGCTCGCGCACTGGAGCGTCATCAAGCCCGCATTCCGGATCAGCCTGGAAGACGGCACGACCCTGACCGCCGGTCCGGATCACCGCTTCCTCACCGAACGCGGCTGGAAATTCGTAACGGGAACCGAGTGCGGTCGAGCACGGCGCCCGCATCTCACCGTCAACAACAAGTTGATGGGCACGGGCCGATTCGCATCGCCACCGGAACAGGGAGCGGATTACCAGCGCGGCTATCTATGCGGAATGATTCGCGGCGACGGCATGCTGAGGTCATTCGACTACAGCGGCAAGAGAGGTGTCAGTGACATCGTCCACCCATTCCGTCTCGCGCCGCGCGACTCGGAAGCGCTCGACCGCGCGCAAGGTTATCTGCTGGAAAGCCGCATCGAGACGCGAAGTTTTCGATCCGCTGCGCGCGGCAACGGAAGGCAATCCATGCAGGCCATTCGCACGCATGCCCATGCAGACGTGGAGGAAATTCGCCGACTCATCGATTGGCCGGAGCTTCCGTCGCGCGGCTGGCACGCGGGTTTTCTCGCTGGACTTTTCGATGCCGAAGGGAGTTTCAGCCAGACCGTACTCCGCATTCCGAATGCCGATCCGCAAGTCATCGAGTGGATCTGTCGCGCGCTGAGCGCCTTCGATTTTCGATTCGCCGTGGAGCACGTCGATCGCGCCACGACGAAGCCGATGGACATCATCAGGCTGATCGGCGGCCTGCCCGAACACCTCCGGTTCTTCCACACGGTGGATCCCGCCATCACGCGAAAACGCAATTTCGCCGGTCAGGCCGTGAAATCCACGGCGGCTCTTGCGGTTACGAGGATCGAGCCGCTCGCCACGGCCATGCGTCTCTACGACATCACCACCGGGACCGAGGATTTCATCGCCGATGGCGTCATCAGTCACAACTGCTACGCGCGGCCGAGCCATTCATACATAGGACTTTCCCCGGGCCTCGACTTCGAAACCAGACTTTTTTACAAATTGGACGCCGCGCGACTGCTAGAAAAGGAGTTTTCGGCTCCGCGTTACCAATGCTCGACGATCATGCTCGGCGCGAATACGGATCCGTATCAGCCGCTCGAAAAGACACAACGCGTCACGCGCTCGATCCTCGAAGTACTGCTGAAGTACCAGCATCCCGTCGCGATCACGACGAAAGGCGCATTGATCGCGCGCGACGTGGATCTTCTCTCGGCACTCGCTCGCGACAATCTCGTGAGCGTGATGTTCAGCATTCCGACACTGGACAACGACATGAAGCGCATCCTCGAGCCGCGCGCGTCGTCCGCGGCCGCGAAGCTCAAGGCGATGCGTGTGCTCGCCGACGCCGGCGTTCCGGTCGGGGTACTCGTCGCGCCGATCATTCCGGTGCTCACGGAACACGAGATCGAAGCCGTGCTCGAAGCCTCGCGCGAGGCCGGCGCGTCGCAGGCCGGATACACCCTGTTGCGCCTGCCCTGGGAAGTGAAGGATCTTTTCCGGGAGTGGCTCGCCGAGCATTTCCCCGACCGTGCCGCGCATGTGATGTCACAGATCCGGGGCATGCGCGGCGGGCGAGACAACGACCCCTCCTTCGGGACGCGCATGCACGCGATGGGACCCGTGGCCAATCTCATTCGCCAGCGTTTCCAGTTAGCGTGTCGAAGGCTGGGATTTCCCGCGGAAAGAGACCATGAACTCACGACAGAACTGTTTCGCCGGCCGGGTGGGGCTCACCAGCAGCTCGATCTCATTTGACTGCTCGTGGCTGGGAACCGGCCCTGCGGCGCGCGGTCACAAAGTCACTGTGCTGCGACGTGGCATACTTGCCGTGCCCACAGACATCCCACACCTCGAACTGGGAGCAAGTCGATGAAGAACGCGATCCGCATGACGACCGCATGTGTGGGTGTTCTTTTGGCCACCGGCTGCATGCAGGCCCGCATCGAGGAATCCCGCGAGCTCGCCACCCCGATCGCCAAGGGCGAACGCGTGGTCATCCTGGCCAAGCCGCAGATCGAAGGCTCCGGTGCGGAAGACTCATTCATGGATTGTGTCGGCGATGGTCTCAGCGATGGTCGTCATGGCCTGGCCGTGCACGACAACAACGAGTTCGTCGACAAGATGTTTCCGTGGTTCGAGCCGTCCACGGCCCCGGGTAAACCCGAGGCCATGAGTTCGTTGCTCTCACGCCCCGGTGTTGCCGAAAAGATCAGCGAAAGCGGCGTGCGTTATGTTGTCTGGCTCGACGGTAGCACCCGCAAGACCGATGGCGGCGGTAGCCTGGCCTGCGGCGCGGCCCCCGGCGGGGCGGGGTGTATCGGTTTCGGATGGTGGCAGAAGGAATCGGACTACGAGGCCACCATTTGGGATTTGAAACAGGCCAAGTCGGCGGGTAGCGTGGGAACCAACGTCACCGGCACTTCGGCCATCGTCGGCGCAATCGTGCCGTTGC
>JAEZCN010000036.1 GCA_023433515.1 Pseudomonadota bacterium | reverse complement strand
CCGGCATGTTCTCGGCGATCCCGATGAACCTCGCCACGGCCGACTCGACGGTCGACTACGTGAACACCGGCGCCTGGTCGAAGAAGGCCATCGGCGAGGCCAAGCGCTTCTGCAAGACGGTCAACGTGGTTGCCGACGAAGCCGCGTCCAACTACTCCACCGTGCCCGCGCAGGGCGCGCTCAAGCTCTCGCCGAACGCCGCGTATTTCCACTACACGCCGAACGAGACCATTGGCGGCGTCGAGTTCGATTACGTCCCGCAAACGGGCAGCGTCCCGCTGGTCGCGGACTTCAGCTCCACGATCCTGTCCCGGCCGCTCGACGTCTCGAAGTTCGGCCTGATCTACGCCGGTGCGCAGAAGAACATCGGCCCCGCGGGCATCGTCGTCGTGATCGTGCGCGACGATCTCATCGGCAAGGCGCGCCCCGGCACGCCGATGGTGTGGGACTTCAAGGCCATGGCCGACGACGGCTCGATGCTCAATACGCCGCCGACCTTCGGCTGGTACTTCGCGGGCCTCGTGTTCAAGTGGCTCAAGAAGCAGGGCGGCCTCAAGGCGATGGAAGAGCGTAACCGCGCCAAGGCGGCCAAGCTCTATGACTTCATCGAGAACAGCGGCTTCTACAGGAGCCCGGTCGCGCCGAACGCGCGCTCGTGGATGAACGTGCCGTTCACGCTGGCCAAGCCCGACCTCGACAAGACTTTCTGCGCCGAGGCGGCCAAGTCCGGCCTCGTGAACCTCGAGGGCCATCGCTCGGTGGGCGGCATGCGCGCGTCCATCTACAACGCGATGCCCCCCGAAGGCATCGACGCGCTGATCAAGTTCATGCAGGACTTCCAGAGTCGGAATGCCTGAAGAAATGGGGACATTCCCCGTTTCCTAGCAAACGGGGACAGTCCTGCTTCAACGATCGTTGGCAATAAGGCCATCGATCCTGACGCGTCGGGCAATAACGTCCGCGCAGGAGTAGTCAAATGCGTTTCAAGATCCAGACCCTGAACAACATCTCGATCAAGGGCCTCGAGCGCCTGCCGCGCGAGCGCTTCGAGGTGGCCTCGGAGATCGGCAACCCCGACGCGATCCTGGTTCGCTCGGCCGACATGCACAAACTGGCGCTGCCCGACAGCCTGCGCGCCGTGGGCCGCGCCGGCGCGGGCACCAACAACATCCCGGTCGAGGCGCTCAGCAAGCGCGGCATCCCGGTGTTCAACGCGCCCGGCGCGAACGCGAACGCCGTGAAGGAACTCGTGCTCGCCGGCATGTTGCTCGCCGCGCGCAACATCACGCAGGCCTGGTCGTTCGCGAAGGCGCAGAGCGGTGACGATCACGCGATCGACGTCGCGGTCGAGAAGGGCAAGAAGAACTTCGTCGGCTTCGAACTTCCCGGACGCACGCTCGGCGTCATCGGCCTCGGCGCGATCGGCGTCGAAGTCGCCAACTCCGC
This sequence comes from Pseudomonadota bacterium, assembly GCA_023433515.1. GTDB lineage: Bacteria > Pseudomonadota > Gammaproteobacteria > Steroidobacterales > Steroidobacteraceae > CADEED01. The sequence goes on along the minus strand of JAEZCN010000036.1, from coordinate 5,239 downwards.
GCTCGGCCTCGGCATGAAGGTTCTGGGCTACGACCCGCAGATCACGGTGCAGCGCGCCTGGCAGCTGTCCTCGAACGTCGAGCAGGCGCTGTCGCTCGACGACCTGTTCGTGCGCTCGGACGTCATCTCCGTGCACGTGCCGCTGACGCCCGACACCCGCGGCCTGGTGAGCGAGGCGCGCCTCAAGCTCATGCGCAAGAACGGCGTGATCCTGAACTTCGCGCGCGCCCCGATCGTGGACGAGAAGGCGGTCGTGGCCGCCCTCGACGATGGCCGCCTGCAGGGTTACGTCTGCGATTTCCCGACCAACGCGACCAAGGACCATCCGAGGATCGTGACGCTGCCGCACCTCGGCGCCTCGACCAACGAGGCCGAGGACAACTGCGCGGTCATGGTCGCGGATACCGTCAAGGACTATCTCGAGAACGGCAACATCCGCAACAGCGTGAACTTCCCCGAAGTCGTGCTGCCGCGCGCGCCGAAGACCACCCGCATCGGTATCGCCAACAGCAACGTGCCTAACATGGTCGGCCAGATCTCGACCATCCTCGCCGGCGCCTCTCTCAACATCGCCGAGCTGTTGAACAAGTCCCGCGGCGAATACGCGTACACGCTCATCGATACCGACGGCTCGGTCGACGCGTCGGTGCTCGACAAGTTGCGCGCGATCACAGGCGTCCTGGCCGCGCGGGTGATATAACGGGTGCATGCCCAAGGCCAGCAAGAAACCCGCAAAAGTCCGTGAACCGGCACAGAATCCGGCGGCCTCGGCGCCGCCGGATCTCGCGCGCCTGCGCTCGCAGATCGATGCCGTCGACGCGAAGATCCACGCGCTGCTGAACGACCGCGCGCGCCTCGCGCGCCAGGTCGGCGTCTCCAAACATTCGGACGGCCACACGGTCGACTTCTATCGTCCCGAGCGCGAAGCCCAGGTCCTGCGCATGGCGCGCGACCGGAACAAGGGTCCGCTGCGCACCGAGGAAATCCTGCGGCTGTTCCGCGAGATCATGTCCGCCTGCCTCGCGCAGGAAGAGCCGCTCAAGGTGGGATTCCTCGGTCCCGAGGGCACGTTCTCGCAGACCGCGGCGCTCAAGCACTTCGGTCATTCGGTGCGTGCGCTCGCGCTCACGTCGGTGGACGAGGTGTTCCACGAGGTCGAGGCCGGCCACGCGGATTTCGGCGTCGTGCCGGTCGAGAACTCCACCGAAGGCTCGGTCAACCACACGCTCGATTCGCTGATCGGATCGCCACTTCGCATCTGCGGCGAAGTCGAGCTGCGCATCCACCAGTTCCTGATGGGGCGCATGAATACGCTCAAGCGCGTCGAGCGCATCTGCAGCCATCCCCAGTCGCTCGCGCAGTGCCGCGGCTGGCTGGACGAACACCTGCCCGACGTGCCGCGCGTGGCCGTGACCAGCAACGCCGAAGGCGCGCGCCGCGCGCGCGACGAGGAGGGCACCGCCGCGATCGCCGGTGAAACCGCGGCCGACGTCTACGGACTCAAACTACTCGCGACCGAGATCGAGGATCGCGACGACAACACGACGCGCTTCTTCGTCGTGGGCCGCAAGGTGTTCCGGCCCAGCGGCGAGGATCGCACCACCATCCTGTGCTCGGCGTTGCATACGGATTCGCCGGGCGCGTTGTTCCGGCTGCTCGAGCCGCTCGCGAAGCACAAGATCAGCATGACGCGCATCGAGTCGCGACCGTCGCACCGGAAGAAGTGGGACTACGTGTTCTTCCTGGACATCGACGGCCACGCCGACGAGCCACATGTCGCGAAGGCGCTCGAGGATCTGAAGAAGCGCTCGTCGCTGTTCCGCGTGCTCGGGTCCTATCCACGCGCGGTTTCGTGAGTCGTCCCACTTCAACCGATCCCGGCCTGCTGGCCGTCGACTGCGTCCGCACGCTCGCGCCCTACGTCCCCGGCAAACCCATCGAAGAGCTCGAGCGCGAGCTCGGCATCAAGGACATCGTCAAGCTCGCCTCGAACGAAAACCCGTTCGGGCCGAGTCCGTTCGCGCTGGCCGCCATGCACGCCACGCTCGCCGACGCCTGGCTGTATCCCGACGGCAGCGGCCACCAGCTCAAACACGCGCTCGCGCGGAAGTTAGGCGTCGCGGTCGAGCAGATCACGCTCGGCAACGGCTCCAACGACGTGCTGGTGCTGCTGGCCGAGGCGTTCCTCGAGCCCGGTCTCGCCGCCGTGTATTCGCAATACGCGTTCGCGGTCTATCCGATCTCGGTGCAGGCGACGGGCGCGACCGGCATCGTGACGCCCGCGCTCGGGGCCGACTCCGGCATGCCGCTCGGACACGATCTCGCCGCGATGAAGCGCGCGATCACCGCCGAAACTCGCCTCGTATTCGTCGCGAATCCGAACAACCCGACGGGCACCTACGTGCCGGCCGCCGAACTGCGCCGCTTCGTGAGCGAGGTGCCCTCGCACGCGCTCGTCGTGCTCGACGAGGCGTATTACGAATACGCCGGCGGGCTCGACATCCAGAACGGCATTTCGTGGCTAGCGGAATTCCCGAATCTCGTCGTGGTGCGGACCTTCTCCAAGGCGTATGGACTGGCGGGATTACGGGTCGGCTACGCGGTGAGCCATCCCTCGGTCGCCGACATGCTCAATCGCGTGCGCCAGGCATTCAACGTGTCTTCGGTGGCGCTCGCCGGAGCGACCGCCGCCCTCGAGGACGAAGCGCACGTGAACGCCGCGGTGAAGGTGGCCGTCGCCGAGCGCAAGCGCGTCGCCGACGCGCTGCGCGCCATGGGCACACCGACGATCCCGACGGCGGGCAACTTCCTGCTGCTGCATGCCGGTCCGGATGCCTTGCGCCGTTTCGATGCATTGCTGCGCGCCGGGATCATCGTGCGCCCCGTGGTGAACTACGGTCTGCGCGAGCACCTGCGCCTGACCCTCGGAACGGTGGAGCAGAACGACAGATTCCTGTCGGCCTGGCAAAGGATCTTGATAGCCTGAAGCTCAATGAGCCCTGCATCGATTTCCGCCCCCGTCGTCACGATCGACGGACCGTCCAGCTCTGGTAAGGGCACCATCAGCCGCATCGTCGCCGCGCGAGTGGGCTGGCACCTGCTCGACAGCGGCGCGTTGTACCGGCTGGTCGCGCTCGGCGGGACCATCAAGGGAGTCGATCCGGACGACGTGGAAGGCCACGTTTCGGTGGCGCGCCACATGAAGGTCGAATTCGGGTCCTCGAGTGGCGAGGAGCAGGTCCTGCTCGACGGCCAGGACGTCACCCGCAGGATCCGGACCGAGGAAGCCGGGGCAGGGGCCTCCCGCGTGGCCGTCTGGCCGGCCGTCCGCGCGGCCCTTTTCGACCTGCAGCGCTCCTTCGCCAAACCGCCCGGCCTGGTGGCCGACGGGCGCGATATGGGCACGGTCATCTTCCCCGAGGCCCCCTTGAAGGTTTTTCTCACCGCGAGCGCCGAAGAAAGGGCCCAAAGACGTCATAAGCAGTTGATGGGCAAGGGCTCCGCTGCTAGTCTTGCCGCCCTTTCGCGGGAGATCGCGGAGCGCGACTTGCGGGATTCGACCCGCCAGGTCGCCCCCCTCAAGCCCGCGCCGGACGCGCATCTACTCGACTCCACCGGATTGAGTATCGACGCCGTCGTCGAGCGAGTCCTATCGCTCGGGCGCGAGCGCGGACTTTGGCGACAGAGGAACCGGTAACCGAAATAGCCGTTGCACAAGGATGTGTAACGAACACTTCAACCTTGCGAGGACGGATTCCCGCGAGCGTCAATCGAGTACATACATGACTGAATCTTTTGCCGAGCTCTTTGAACAGAGCCTCGCTAATCAGCGAATCCGCCCCGGAATGATCCTGACCGGCCTCGTCGTCGACGTAGGCAGTGACATGGTCGTCGTCAATGTGGGCCTCAAGTCCGAAGCGGTCATCCCGCTGGAACAATTCAAGAACGAACGTGGAGAGCTCGAGGTCAAGGCTGGCGACAGCGTTGAAGTCGCTCTCGACGCGATGGAAGACGGCAGCGGCGAGACGCGCCTCTCCCGCGAGAAGGCCAAGCGTGCGCGCACCTGGACCCGTCTCGAAGAGTCGTTCAACAAGTCCGAAATCGTCACCGGCACCATCACGGGCCGTGTGAAGGGTGGCTTCACCGTCGAGATCGACAACGTCCGCGCGTTCCTGCCCGGTTCGCTGGTCGATGTCCGTCCGGTGCGAGACACCGCCTACCTCGAAGGCAAGTCCCTCGAGTTCAAGGTCATCAAGCTCGACCAGAAGCGCAACAACGTGGTGGTCAGCCGCCGCGCCGTTGTGGAGCAGGAATTCTCCGCCGAGCGCAGCGCGCTCATGGACAACCTGCAGGAAGGCACCGTGCTCAAGGGCACGGTCAAGAACCTCACCGACTACGGCGCGTTCGTGGATCTCGGTGGCATCGACGGCCTGCTGCACATCACCGACATGGCGTGGAAGCGCGTCAAACATCCGTCGGAAGTGGTCAAGGTCGGCGACGAGATCGACGTCCGCATCCTCAAGTTCGACCGCGAGCGTTCGCGCGTCTCGCTGGGCCTCAAGCAGCTCGGCGCGGATCCGTGGGAGAACATCGCCCGCCGTTACCCGCCGAACACGCGCGTCTTCGGCAAGGTCACGAACATCGCCGATTACGGCGCGTTCGTGGAGATCGAGGACGGCGTCGAAGGCCTGGTCCACGTCTCCGAAATGGACTGGACCAACAAGAACGTCAACCCGGCCAAGGTCGTGCATTCGGGCCAGGAAGTCGAGGTCATGGTGCTCGACGTGGATGAAGAGCGTCGTCGCATTTCGCTCGGCCTGAAGCAGTGCAAGCAGAACCCGTGGAAGGAGTTCGCCGAGAACTACAACCGTGGCGACAAGGTGTCGGGCCAGATCAAGTCGATCACCGACTTCGGCGTGTTCATCGGTCTGTCCGGCAACATCGACGGTCTCGTGCACCTGTCGGATCTTTCGTGGGACGTCCCCGGCGAAGAAGCCGTGCGCAACTACCAGAAGGGCCAGCAGCTCGAGGCCATGGTGCTGTCGATCGATCCGGAGCGTGAGCGCATCTCGCTCGGCATCAAGCAGCTCGCGCAGGATCCGTTCAGCGAGTGGATCGCGACGAATCCGAAGGGCACCATCGTCAAGGGAACGGTCAAGGAAGTGGACGCGCGCGCCGCGGTCATCGACCTCGGCAATGGCATCGAAGGCCAGCTGCGTTCCTCCGAACTCGCGCGCGA